>QBUN01000281.1 GCA_013180565.1 Candidatus Methanophaga sp. GoMg3.2
AGATTGCGATCTATTATAGATACGTGATATGGTAGCCTATAAAACTCATAATGTCAGGTTAAAAATGTCATACCTCGTTTCCGGTATCTGCAACCAATACCACGTTCTCTGTACCATTCGATTCCTCACCAAAAACACTCAGATCCAGGGTGCCCACGAGGCTCGGCGCCAGCATCGACGATTCAGACAGAAGGGACCCTATTTCGCCACCGACTTCAAGAGTAGAAGTCAGATGTTTTCCTGAAACAAGTGAGACGTTCTGGAAGGAGATCACATTCGCCTCGGATTCTCCCAGGGGCGTGATGATGTCCAGATCCATCTTCCCGTTGCCTGCACCCGTAATCTCCAGCGTATAGTCGAGGTCAGAGGGCAGGAGATATAGCTCCACCTCACCGTAGGCGACGACCTCCGATCCGGGGATCTCCACGATCACCACTCCATCGACCGTGCCGGTCCTACGGTCCTGAAAATCTGTGAAGACCGCATCTACTGGGCAGCGGATCACGGCGGCAAACTTACTTTCAGCCCGGAGAGAGTCGACCCACATCTTGACCATCTTCTTCAAATCGGGGAGAAGGGCGTTTGCCTCCTCCAGGGGGATGGTCCTGAAGACCGGGTTGGCCGCGATCAGACGTGGGGCTTTCCACCTATAATTTACGTTGCCGCTCTTCACACTATAATAGAGAACTCCATCTAGCCAGAGCGTCACAACCGGCATGGGCTGGTTCAATTTCTCTACTTCCGATATTGGAGAGTTGGAGTCGTAGATGTAGATGTGCTTGTAATCCTCTCCCTCCACCTCCACCAACTTGTAGGCCAAGACCGCATGTTGGTGGTAAACCGTGTTGTTTCTTTCAGGACCGCCAAATTCGATCATCAGGGGCTTACGGTCCTCTTTCAGCGAGTTCTTCACCGCCATGTAGGTCTTGTACTGGCTATCGTAGCTGGTCTGGCCCCAACCCCTATTGAAGTAAGGGTTTACGTCCACCAGCAGCGATCTGACCAGGGGTAGCATCTGGGCCCGGTGGTAGAAGGCTATGTTCTGGGAGGCCTCCTCCAGAGACATCTGGTAGGTCTTCTTGTTGGTCGGCTTCAAAGAGGGATCCTGGAAGTAGAGGGCGGAGGTGGCGGCCATCCCGTAACAGTGACCTCCGGCGCTGGACCGATAGCTCTCGTTGAAGTAGTTCCAGAGGCGTTCATAGGTCTGGGGGAAGAAGAGCCTCAACCACAAATCCTTCCCCGTGGAGGAATCCAAACCGGCAGCCACGGTGGCGATCAGCTCCTCTGTCGTCTCTTCGGCCTCACTGTCATTGAAACGGTAGTTCTCGAAGCGGTAGGTGTCGTCGATGTGACTGTAGGCAGTCTGCCCGTTGTGGGCGTAGTAGACGTTGACCGTCACCGAAACGAAGTTGTCGTCTGGGTTGACGTCAACTGCCCCGGGAACGTAGGCCTGGGCTCCCAAGACCGCTCCTTCAACGTTCTCCCCCTTCAGATCCCAGTAGATGTCTGCAGCCCGTCCTTCCCCGGGCGGAACATCTCCCACCAAGATGGGGTCGCCCAACGGAGCATATTCTGGCTGGCCCGGAAGTTGGAGGTAGAACTGGAGGTAGACGTTCTCCGCCACCTCCTCTCCTGCGTTGAATACCTGTGCCTGGACCGCCTGCTGGTCGGCGGCGATCTCCCTCATGGGCTTGTAGTTATCACTGCCGATATAGTATCCTTGATATTGATAGCCCAATATGAGGCTCAAATCCTCTTTCATCTCCAGGTTCACCTGCAAAACGGGTTCGGTTTTGGATACCTTATCCAGCCACAGGGAGGCAATCTTCTGGTGGCTTTCGTCCCACATTCCAAAGATCGTACACGCGATGTTCGCGTATAAAATATAGGGACCGACGCAGCTCCCCTTGCCGTCGAATCTGGGATCCTGAGGACCTATCACGTTTGAGACGTAATCGAACCCCTGAGGTGGGGGAAGCTTGCCGTACTCCTCCACGATTGTATTTTCCCAGGTTGCTCTGGCCAGCTCTGGGGTCTCATATACGTAGACGTTGACCAGGTAGTTGCTGCCCACACAATCGAAGATCCCCTCCGGGTCAGGATGACAGATGTCTTCGTAAATCTGGGCGAAGGCCACCCTCTCCACCTCCGCCTTGCCATCACGCAGAAGGGTCGTCTCCGCTGCTTGCGCCTCGGCATAAATGTCGCCCACCACCTTCAGATCGGATGGCAGGTCGGAGTTGATCAGCACGTAATCGGCCGGATTGAAATTATTTAGCCAGTCCGGTACCGGGACATCTTCCTGCGCCAGTCCCGAGACCACCATCTGACTTAGAAGAATCATAAACAAAACCAAGACCATTGTAGCGCGGATGCCTCTACGGGCGTGATTGACGCCGCTCGATCGCGTTCTCCCCTCTTGCCTATACAAACTCTCTTTCCCATTCTTATCACCGCTAATTAAATCGTATATTCATTATAACTCCTGATAATAGTAATAATAAAAGTCGAGCAGATTTGAGTTGCAAAGGAGTCTAAAAGTTGAGCTTCTCTCGCGATTAAAACTTTCTCGTTTGAGCCTCTGGATGCGTTTTGTCCGGTTAATGTCAAAGCGGATAGCGTTCATTATTCAGTAGACTTGTTGCTAATTAAATGCTATCTCTACGCAAAGGCTTTTAATATGATATAACCATGTATTACAAAACATGATATTCATTAAGAGAGCCTTGATGGACGACAGGGCACTAAGAGCCACAATAGGACTATCCGCATAAGAATTTAATCAACTGGTGCAGCGTTTCGGTCCAGAAATAGAAAAAGAAGGGTGGCATAGATACGAGATAGATTTTGAACATGGGAACGGAAAAATTATTTTCCATTCTCTTTTATTTCATGTGTTATCCAACTTTCGACGTCTTAGGGCTATTATTTAATCTCAACAGATCTAATGCATGTCGCAATGTCCAGAAATCAACACCAATATTAGAGAAAGTAATTGGTAAAAAAATGGCTCTGCCAAGTAGGAAAATTAAGAGTTTGAAGGAGTTATTTATCAGTAGCATCCGAGTTCGTATAGAGCATGCTATCGGCGGAATTAAGCGAATGCGAATAACCACTGACAAGTTTCGCAACAAGCCTACTATAAAGAAGAAGAATTCGGAATGATGCTTTTGAAATAGGTTTCCACTGTTAGAAAATTATCGCCACAACTTGACCAGGTTAAGCTATATATGTGTTGGAGTTTTAGATATAATCTATATATGATTATATTTATAGAAAGAGCGAGGTATGCGTAAATGAGGCTTGACAAACTGACTTTAAAGGCGCAAGAGGCGTTACAAGAAGCAAAGAACATCGCAGATAATAACAATCAGCAGCAGCTAGATGTGGAGCATTTATTGTTGGCTCTGGTAGAGCAACCAGAAGGTATAGCAGTCCCGATATTGCAAAAGATAGGCATTGATATAGACCAGCTCAAATCGCGTCTCACAGAGCATTTGAGTTCCTTACCGCAGGTACATGGCGGAGGTGGGATCGAGCAGATATATATATCACCGCGATTGAATAAGACGCTGGAAACGGCATGGCAAGAAGCGCAGGCGATGAAGGATGAGTACCTGAGCACGGAACACATGCTTCTCGCTATTGCTGAAGACCCATCAGCGCCACAAATCCTTAACGGTATGGGCGTGACAAAGGACCGGATATACGAGGCATTGACCGGAATTCGTGGTGGGCAGCGGATAGTAGATCAGAATCCAGAAGAGAAATATCAGGCTCTGGAACGATACACGCGCGATTTGACCGATCTTGCCCGTGCGGGTAAGCTCGACCCGGTAATAGGCAGGAATGACGAAATCCGCAGGGTTATTCAGGTCCTATCAAGACGGAGGAAGAACAATCCCGTGCTTATTGGCGATGCGGGAGTAGGTAAGACCGCGATAGTTGAGGGTTTAGCACAGCGAATAATAAACGGCGATGTCCCGGAGACGTTAAAGGATAAGCAAGTAGTAGCCCTCGACATGGGTGCTTTAATCGCCGGCGCGAAGTTCCGGGGCGAGTTTGAAGACCGATTAAAGGCGGTATTGAAAGAGATTAATGAGGCTGCGGGTCAGATAGTGCTATTTATAGACGAATTACACACCGTTGTCGGTGCCGGTGCGGCCGAGGGCGCAATAGATGCCTCAAATATGCTCAAACCCGCACTCGCGCGTGGCGAACTCAGATGTGTGGGTGCAACAACAACAGACGAATATCGTAAGTATATCGAGAAGGACGCGGCACTAGAGCGTAGATTCCAACCGGTTTTAGTTCGTGAACCCACAGTGGAGGACACGATCTCGATTCTGCGCGGGTTGAAGGAGCGATACGAACTGCATCATGGCGTACGGGTACATGATTCTGCGTTGATTGCTGCGGCTGTGCTTTCCGATAGATACATCACCGATCGGTTCTTGCCGGACAAAGCCATTGACGTCATTGACGAAGCCGCTGCCAAGTTGAGAACTGAGATAGACAGTATGCCAGTAGAAATTGACGAGATAGAACGTAAAGTCAGGCAACTGGAGATTGAGGAACAAGCTCTGAAACGAGAGAAAGACAAAGCCTCGAAGGAGCGACTTGTGAAGCTCGGTGATGAACTGGCGACACTAAAGGAAAACGGCGACCAGCTCAAGGCTAGATGGCAGAATGAAAAGGCGATAATACAGCGTATACGTGAAACAAAAGCGAATATAGACGCGGAGAAGTTAGAAGAGCAGCAGGCTGAGCGCAGTGGCGATTTAGAGCGTGTAGCAAAAATACGCTATGGCTCGCTTGTCGAACTGCAAAATGAACTGGACGTTCAGAATGAGCAACTGCAAGAGCTACAGAAAGAGCAGAAGATGCTAAATGAGGAAGTTGAGGAGGAGGACGTTGCAGAGGTAATTGCGAAATGGTCCGGGATTCCGGTATCGAAGATGCTGGAAGGTGATACCGAGAAACTGATTAAGATGGAAGAGCGATTGAAACAGCGTGTTGTGGGTCAGGAGGAAGCGATTTCGTTGATCTCCAATGCGATTAGAAGAGCAAGAGCGGGTCTTAGCGATCCAAACAGACCAATAGGCTCCTTTATCTTCCTGGGTCCAACAGGAGTCGGGAAGACAGAACTTGCAAAGGCGCTTGCGGAATTCCTGTTCGATGATGAACGGGCGATGGTGCGCATGGATATGTCGGAGTTTATGGAACGGCACTCAATTGCAAGGCTCATCGGTGCGCCACCCGGCTACGTAGGGTATGACGAGGGTGGATTCTTAACAGAAGCCGTTCGTAGAAGACCATATACCGTTGTACTCTTTGATGAGATCGAGAAGGCGCACGGCGATGTCTTCAATCTGCTGCTTCAGATATTAGACGATGGCCGTCTTACCGATGGACATGGAAGGACAGTGAACTTCAAAAACAGCGTAATTATTATGACTTCCAATGTCGCGAGCACGATTATGCAGGAATATATCGGTGATGAGCTGCGGGAGAAGGTAATGGAAGTGCTGAAGACTCAGTTCCGACCGGAATTCTTGAATCGGATTGATGAGATTATCATTTTCAATCAGTTGGGCATGGACGAGATAAAGAAGATAGTGGAGATTCAATTGCGATATCTGCATGATAGACTCGCCGAAAGGAGAATCACGATCTCTGTCAGCGAGAGCGTAAAGGAATTGATAGCACGTAAAGGCTTTGACCCCGTATTCGGGGCACGACCTATAAAGCGAATGATCCAGCGCATGATAGAAGATCCACTGTCTCTGAAGATTCTGAATGCCGAGTTCAAAGCGGGCGATGAGATAAAGATGGATGTTTCCGATGGCACGATAGAGTTTAGTTTAGTTTAGTTTAGTTTAGGAAGCTAGGGGACTCCCAGTAAATAGTTTACCCTCCTATTTTTGATTGTATATAAAGTATAACTTCTACCCATAAATAAATTTAATTTAGGCAGATTAAGAATGGGGCGATTACTCGCCCCTTCTCATCTCAGAACGGTACGTGAAAGTTTCCCTTCATACCGCTCAAGCATTTCATAACCCTTTCTGTATCGGACAGCAGTTGGTTTCTGTGGTATTCTAGTCTTCTGATTCCAGCATTCATGCACATAAACTATCCTTTAGCTTATCCCATCTCGTCTTGCATCGATCAGTCATTTTTAGAGCCTTCTGTCTGAGTTTCCTCAGCTTGAAGTACTCAGAATCGAGATA
>QBUN01000280.1 GCA_013180565.1 Candidatus Methanophaga sp. GoMg3.2
TTTTCTTTTAGCACAGGTTTTCTTTTTGTAAAAAAGAAAAAGTGTTGTGTTAATCAGTGTTAATCCGTGTCAATAATTTATTTTATTTTGTTTTGTTCCTTCGTGTATGTATCCTTAATCTTTTCCTTCTTTTATTTATATGCTAGGATAAAATAAAATAGAACAAATAAAAATTTATGGGCGTAAATATACGAGAGATAGTAGAGTTGAGAGAGACGAGTTTAGGTGCTCTCGCAGGCAAAATCGTTGCAGTTGATGCTTATAATACGCTTTACCAGTTCCTGAGCATCATTCGCCAGCCCGATGGCACACCGCTTGTGGATTCTTCTGGTAGAATAACTTCTCATCTCTCCGGGCTGATATACCGCACAACGAATTTAATGGAGGCGGGACTAAAGCAGGTATTCGTTTTCGATGGTAAACCATCAGAGCTAAAAGCGGATGTTAATAAGGCCAGGTCAGAACGGCGGGAAGCGGCAATGCGAAAGTGGGAAGAAGCAAAGGTGCTGTTCCCGGAAGATGCATTCAAGTATGCGCAAGCATCAGCACGAATTGACGCAACGATAGTGGCAGATGCGAAGACGCTTTTGTCTTTTATTGGCATCCCTTACGTGCAGGCGCCTTCAGAAGGTGAGGCTCAGGCTGCTTATATTGTTCAGAACGGAGATGCCGAGCTCGTTTCATCGCAGGATTACGATTCGTTGCTTTTTGGCGCTCCCATCACCATAAGGAACCTCAGTGCACAGCGAAAAAAAGCGAAGCTCGAACTCGTTGAGTTAAAAGCGCTTGAAGAGACGCAGGGGATAAGCAGGGAAGAACTCATAGACATTGCCATTTTAGTCGGTACTGACTTCAACGAAGGAATAAAGGGGGTGGGGGTTAAGAGGGCGCTGAAGCTTATAAAAAAACATCGTGGCATCGAAAATATAATATCCGAAGCGGCAATTGATACAAGTGCGGGAATAGAGAATTACGAACTCGTTCGAGAACTCTTCTTACATCCGGACGTGACAGACTCTTATGAACTACAGTGGGGCACATTAGATGCAGGGAAAATAAAAGAATTACTCTGTGAGGTGCATGACTTCTCAGAAGAGCGAGTGAGTAAAGCTTTGGAGAAGATTTTAATACCGAAACAGAAGCAGAAGAGCATAGAGCAGTGGTTGTGAACTCGGTAACGATTTGATCGTCTAACATCCGGTTGCCTTTTGCATTGAACCCCTTCTTGATGGTGTTACCCGTGTTTCTCTTTCAGGCGTATGTATGAAACAGCGAAAATAAGATGGTTGAGAGTCGGAATAAGCCAGTTAGTGCAGGAAAAAGCAGTGACGAGTGGAATACACATCAACAGACGTGCAACCGCCTTTTGCGCTGCCTTAGAATCTTCAAATGGATTGAAGAGAATAGACCAATTCGTCGGATACTCTCGGTCATAAGTAAGTGTGGTGTATATATATTCTCTACACTTATTAATCTTCCCTTTTATGGGTTATGGCGCATTTTTTCAGGCATTGGCTAGTTTTCCTACACGGAAAAAGACGGCCATAAATGCTAAATGTTCAAATCAGGTATATTCTGCTAGTCTTGTGAAATTAGCTTAGGAGGGAGATTCAAACAGAAGTTCATATCAGGAGTATGATAGTTGTACAAGTTATATATACCGAAATTGTGGAGACACTAGCTGTTATATGTGACGGTTTGCAGCATTCACTTTCGCTATACACACCTAACACGAGTTCGTTCTTCTTATGCGTTTATATAGGGGCACCGATTTATTTTATAAACGTACTGTTATATACCTGATAAAATTAATAGATCACTCAGGGAAGTGGTGAGCTATGGTTAACCAAAAGAAGATAACAAATTTATGGTGTGAACGGGGGGTGCTAAGTAGTTAGATGTGTAAGGGAGTGGCTAAATCGGGGCAATTAGGTGGGTCTAAATTGAAAATGGAAGATAAAGATAGAGACCTTTTTAAAAGGCGCATTTATATGAATATAGTAATTATGTGGCGGGCGCATAGGGGTCAACCGGGCGTTACGTCCGGAACCTCTGAGCGGTGTGGCATCAGGAGCAGAGGTGGTTTTTGATGTGGGAAAGCGATTATCCGAAGGTGCTACGGGGAGGGGTTGCAGGAATGAGTATTCTCTTACTCTTATGTTTATTGGTGCCGGTGGCAATGGCACAGATAGAGCCAATAGCGAACTTCACGACTAATTCTCCTCAGATCTATTGCTACAACATAACTTTTAATGGCACCGCCACCGGCGGAACACCATCTTACACATATGATTGGGATTTTGATGATGGAAACACAAGTACAGGGCAAAATTCATCTCACCGCTACTCTGCCTCGGGAACATATGATGTGACACTAACTGTTACGGATAGTAATGAATGTACAAATTCGACTACAAGACCGGTAGTTGCATCCGGTTATACTGCTGGGTTGGCAATCACAAAGGAAGCAAATGTCACCTCGGCTACCGTAGGTACCGTGATAGGGTACACGATCAGCGTGAGCAATACGGGCAACGTGAACCTCACAAGCGTTCTGGTCACCGATAGTCTCACAGGGCTATCTGAGACCATCCCCATCTTAGCACTTGGTGCATCGCAGATCTTTAACACGACTCATACCGTTACAGAGTCCGAGCTATGTGCGCCGATAAGCAATACAGCAACAGCTAACGGTACAGACCCAGATGGTGATCTCGTGGGTCCAGTGAGTGCGTCAGTGGGCGTGACTCCCGGCTACACTGCTGGGTTGTCTGTCATAAAGGGAGCAAATGTCACCTCGGCTACCGTAGGTACCGTGATAGGGTACACGATCAGCGTGAGCAATACGGGCAACGTGAACCTCACAAGCGTTCTGGTCACCGATAGTCTCACCGGTCTATATGAGACCATTCCCACATTAGCACCTGGTGCATCTCAGACCTTCAACACGACATATACCGTTACAGAGTTAGATATATCCGGGTGGATAATAAATAGAGCAACAGCTAACGGTACAGATCCATGTGGTTATCTGACACCCACGGCAATTGGTGTTTTTGGCGTGAGAAGCGGGTAGACTGCTGAGTTGTCAATCACAAAGGAAGCAACATCACCCCGGCCACCTTAGGTACCGTGATAGGGTACACGATCAAGGTGAGCAATACGGGTATAACTCGCTTCATTCAATAAATAATGAACGCGGGAATTATGCAAGCTATGTACGATTTATGACCATTTATGGCATCTATGTTCACTACATATATATACTTAACACGTGTTCTTCCTACTTACGCCTTTATATAGGATCATGGATAATCACATTTATCTCGCAAGTATGCTATCTCGGATAATGATAGGGATAGCAGAAATAGGTAACAAATTTTTGGATGGTGTGGTGTAAAATGCGGGTGATGGAGAAAAGAGAGATGAAAACCAAATCAGGCTTTCAGGAGGAAGTTTCTTCTGAGGGTTATGCTTCTGTGTTGTACGAAAATTCCCTGCTTTTTGGTGTAAATGGAGTGTGTTGTTAGATGTATAAGGGAGTGGCTAAATCGGGGCAATTATGTGGGTCTAAATTGAAAATGGCTGGCAGGTGTGGAGACCTTTTTAAATGGCGCTTTTATATGAATGTATCAATTATGTGGCGGGCGCATAGTGGTCAGCCGGGCGTTACATCTGGAACCTTTGAGCAACGTGGCATCACGAGAGGAGGTGGTTTTTGATGGGGAAAAGTGATTATCCGAAGGTGCACCGGCGAGGGGTAGCGGTAATGGTTATTCTGTTGCTATTATTCGGCGCCTTCGCGCCTGTGGCTATGGCAGGGGTTTGGCCTCGGTGCCACTTTGACGATTCCACTGCTTGCACGGCGAATGATTGCACAATAACAGATGTGTGGCTTGTGGCGAATCCTGATTGCACTCCAGGGACGTCTATCAGTGCCGAATTATGGGTAAAATTCTGGATTAATCGCCATCAAGGGGTCTGCTGTGTAGTTTCAGTTGTAGATGTTTATGTTGATGGAGAATTATCGGAAGCCAATAAAACCGCCAACCTTGGGAACTTATTCCCGGGGAGTACCTCCTATGAGCGCAAGATAGCAGATGTCACTTGGATCTGTGGAAGTGAATTGGCGCTTAAAAACATTTACGTTCAGTGGATAGAAAAAGGGGGTACGCCATGCCCGACTTGCACTTACAATGACTGCAGTGACTATAATAAGCCAAAGTGTTACAAGGATCTAGGCCCATACATAGTCCGTGCTCCGCTCATTGCCAACTTTACGTTTGATAATGTGTGTTTCTGCACTAGCACTACATTCACGGACAAAACAACTGGAGGGAATGGATCATACATTTACGATTGGGATTTCGATGATGGTACTTCACACAGCACTGATCAGAATCCCACGCACCACTATGGTAAGAACGGAACCTACAACGTGAATCTGACGGTGACCGATAGCAATACAACTCCGAACACTGATAGCCAAATTTATGCTGTAGAGGTGTATCAAAAGCCCATAGCGAACTTCACGTCTAACTCGCCTCAGATATATTGCTACAACATAACTTTTAATGGTTCAGCCACCGATGGAACACCACCTTACACATATTATTGGGATTTTGATGATGTAAACACAAGTACAGAGCAAAATACTTCTCACCGCTACTCTGCCCCTGGAACATATGATGTGACACTAACAGTTACGGATACTAATGGATGTACGAATTCGACGACAAAACCGGTAGTTGCATCCGGTTATACTGCTGGGTTGGCAATCACAAAAGAAGCAAATGTCACCTCGGCTACCGTAGGTACCGTGATAGGGTACACGATCAACGTGAGCAATACGGGTACCGCGAACCTCAAAGACGTTCTGGTCACAGATAGTCTCACAGGTCTAAATGAGACCATCCCCATCTTAGCACATGGTGCAACTCAGACCTTCAACACGAACCATACGGTTACAGAGCCCGAGATATGCGCTCCGATAAACAATACGGCAACAGCCAACGGTACAGACCCATGTGGCAATCCAGTGGGTCCCGCGACTGCGTCAGTGATCGTGACTCAGGGGTACACTACTGGGTTGGCTGTCGTAAAGACAACAAATGTTACCATGCCTACCGTAGGTACCGTGATATGGTACACGATCAACGTGAGCAATACGGGCAACGTGAACCTCTCCAGCGTTCTGGTCATGGACAAGCTCACAGGTCTAAACGAGACCATGACCATCTTAGCACCTGGTTCATTTCATATCTTCAACACGACATATACCGTTACAGAGTCAGATATATGTGAGTTGATAGAGAATAGAGCAACAGCTAATGGTACAGACCCATGTGGTTATCTGACGCCCACGGCAGTTGGTGTTTTGGGCATAAGACCCTGGTACACTGCTACGTTGTCTGTCATAAAGGAAGCAAATGTCACCTCGGCTACCGTAGGTACGGTTATAGGGTACACGATCAACGTGAGCAATGCGGGTAACGTGAACCTCACAAGCGTTCTGGTCACAGACAATATCACAGGTCTGAATGAGACCATACCCCTCTTAGCACCCGGTGCAACTCAGATTTTCAATACGACATATACCGTTACAGAGTTAGATATATGTGGGTGGATATAAATACAGCAACAGCTAACGGTACAGACCCATGTGGTAAGCCGATTGTGACAAGTGGGGTATTTAGGGTGCGTCCCACGTACGATGCTGAGTTGTCAATCGTTAAGACTGCTTCCTTGACTGGTTCATGTCCGGGATCAGATCCCTTAGCTGTTAACATCAGCGATACCGTCACTTATTGTTTTAACGTTACCAATACGGGCGATGTCAACCTAACAGGGGTCACGGTTAATGATAACGTCTACGGTTCTGTGACGCTTCTAAATACCTCGTTGGCTCCGGGCGAATCAACAGGGGGAACGATAACGCATGTAGTTGTGGAGTCAGATGCACCTTCGGTCACGAACACAGCCACAGCCAACGGTACAGACACCTGTGGTGTCACAGTTAACGATACCGATCCATGCACGATAAATGTGGCAATCTCGCCAGATATAGAGGTCATTAAGACTGCTTCCTTGACGGGCGCATGCCCCGGTTCCGATCCGCTGGCGGTAAGCATCAACGATACTGTCACGTATTGTTTTAACGTTACCAATACCGGCGATGTCAACCTAACAGGGGTCACGGTTAATGATAACGTCTACGGTTCTGTGA
>QBUN01000279.1 GCA_013180565.1 Candidatus Methanophaga sp. GoMg3.2
ACCGGTTGTATGATTATGAGAACCCTGACGAAGAGAGAAGGCCCTGGGATGATCCCACGATTGTACCAAAGCGAATAAATGGGAGAACTGATGATGAGCGATGTAACAAGCCCTGGGATTGGTTCTATCGGCCATATAAATGATACAAGCGATGATTGAGAATGTGGACATATAAATGAAAATACTTCATCTCACGAAGAAATATCCTGATGCCTTTGGTGGCGATGCCGTTATTGTTTCTAACTTGGAAGAAGAGCAAACAAAGTTAGGGCACAAAATTTCCATTCTCACACCGAATTGTCCTGAGATTAGAGTGCAAGAGAATGTATTTAAGTTTGGACTGCGAGATAAAGCACCGAACTTAGATAGACTAACAATACGTAGATTTTTATCTTTATTTATCCTGTTCTTCAGTGGCTTTAAATATTTGGGTAGGTTGAAGCCGGATGTAATCCATACACATTCTGCGGATCTCGGTTTTTTTATCGCTATATCCGCCAAACTATACTGCATTCCAGTTGTAAATACATGTCATGGCGTTTCCTTTCCCGACAAGCAATACAGTTTCATAAAGCGATTTGCAGAAAGATTCTTTTTGAAGCATGCCGGATTCAAGAGAATAATTGTAGTGGAAAAGAGCATTTTGAAGTTTTTTGACGATGCGGGAATTGAAAATGGCGTATATATTCCAAATGGTGTGGATATAGGGCGATTTGCTAAAGAGAAGACAGTAATAAAAACGGATAAAAAAGTCAGATTCTTGTTTGTGGGCAGATTAGAGGAGCAGAAAGGATGCAGATACCTTATCCAAGCAACAAAAATTTTAATAGCGGAAACACAAAATTTTGTGATTATAATAGTGGGTGAGGGGTCACAACGTGCGATACTGGATAATTTAACAGAAGAGAACAATTTGGGGCATTATGTAACATTCTTGGGTAGTGTAGAGGAAGAGAAGTTGATAGAGTTATATTGCACAAGTGATGTATTCATATTGCCTTCCATCTGGGAGGGTTTGCCAGTAACGCTATTAGAGGCATGGTCAGCAGAACTTCCTGTGATTGTTACAAATGTCGGTGCTATTCGGGACATCTGTGTGGACGAAGGGAATGGGTTAATCGTAAGACCTAAAGATCCGGAGAGTATAGCAGACGCTATGCTGAGAATGATCGAAGATGAGGAACTAAGGATGAAGCTGGCTAAAAACGGTGCGGAACTTGTTAGGCGGGAATTCTCTTTGGAAACTATGGTCACGAGCACATTGGAGCTGTATGAAGAAGTAATTATTTAGAATGTAAACCCCGCCAAAAGCCAAATGCTTCTACGAGATGTCTAACCACTGCTTTAGGTGCCCATATGAAGATTGTCGAAAGTTTGTATCCTCGGCGCCACATAAACCTTAAATCTAAGATACTAACGAGTATTGCAAAGAGAGGTATTAACAGCAGGTATACGTTGTTGTTATCACCAAACACTTGCTTATGCGCGGTGCCGGCATCGGAATACCGCTTAAAAAGTTCTTTCCGGGTATAGGTATGAGAATGGTAAACCACTGATTTAGGTTCATATGCGATCTTATACCCTGCCTCTAATACCCTTTTTGACCAATCCTGATCTTCAGCAATTATAATGTTTTCAGAAAACGGGAATCTTTTCCAGATATCTTTTTGTATGCATGAGCTGATATTAGAAAAGAACACGATTTTTTTTTTATGCGCCTTGTTATTATATTTTTTATAATCGTCAATCTCTTTAATTTCCTTCTTATCTCCCCATGCCTGGGCGATATAACGAGCTTCAAAAGGGTCACAATTAGATCTTGGGATGGTTCTGCTGTAAGCACCTGCGACCTCATCATCTGACGCTATATCAGTGAGAAGAAAATCCAACCAGTTTTCATCTGCGGGTAATGCATCCTGTGTCAGGTAGACAAGATACTTGCCCGTTGCCAAACGCGCCCCGAGGTTTCTTGTTTTCCCATGCCCGAATTCTTCAGGCTTGATTTTTATTAACCGCACAGGATATTTAGCAATAATATTAAGTGTACTGTCTGTGGAACCAGAATCAATTACAATGACCTCATACTTATAATTCGTTTTTTGTGTGAAGATTCTGGAGAGGCAGTCATCGAATCCAGCACCGGCATTTTTTGTGGGTATAATAATACTAATATCTATTTGCATTATTTATGTAACTTTAGTTAATTAATTGTATATAAATAAAGTATTGGAAATGTTCAGCTATCTAAAGCAGGTGGATTTGATAAGAACACTTACAGCATCAGAGTTTAAACTGAGATATCGGGGCTCTTTATTAGGTGTGGGTTGGTCGCTATTAAGTCCCTTTTTGCTTGCTATCGTTTTATACTTCGTATTCAGTACGGTATTCAGGTCTGAGGTGGAAAACTTTGCACTTTATTTAGTGATAGGCATTTTCGTGTTCCGATTTTTATCTATTGGTACTTCAGTAGGCATGATGTCAATAACAAATAAAGCATATATCGTGACGAAGACATCAATACCGCGAGAAATACCTACTATTACCACTACACTATCCTATTTTCTCAGTTCGTTTATTGAACTACTCATTTTAATACCTATTTTAGTTTTCTTTGGTGTGGAAATAGGTTTTCCGATATTACTGCTTCCAATTCTTCATATAGTATATTTCTTATTGGTTTATGGATTGAACCTGTTTCTATCAGCATTTACTGTTTATTACAGGGATTTGAACCAGGTGTGGGAGGTGGTAGTAAATATCCTATTCTTTGCGAGTCCACTCGTGTATCCAATAAGCATAATCCCTGCGGATATTATTTCAATTTACATGTTAAATCCAATTACTAGGTTGATAGAGATGTATAGAAGTGTCATGCTTTACAATGCATTTCCAAATGTGATTGACTTTGGCTATGTCCTCATCTTTTCAAGCATAGTTTTTATAGCGGGGCATTTAGTTTTCGGGAGATTGCAAAGCAGGTTTGCAGAAGTGATTTGAGATGATAATCGGAAAGAATATATCAAAGATGTTTAGAATTCCAAGTGAAAAGCGGAATACGCTATTCGAGGCATTAATGGCATTTGTAAAGGGAAGAAGCAAGTATGACGAGTTCTGGGCTTTGAAGAATGTCTCGTTTGAGGTAAAAGAGGGCGAAATTTTTGGTATCACGGGTCCGAACGGCTCTGGAAAGACCACATTACTTGGAATTATAGCCGATATAATCTATCCGGACGAAGGCGAACTGATAGTTAAGGGTAGGATAACACCGATTCTTGCACTTGGCGTTGGGTTTAATCCGGAGTTAACAGCAAGGGAGAATGTCTTTTTGTATGGTGCGCTGATGGGAATGAAAAGGGGCAGGATGGAAGATAAATATAGGGCAATATTTGAGTTTGCAGAGCTCAAAAGATTTGAGAATATGAAACTAAAGAACTTTTCTTCGGGCATGAATGCAAGGTTAGCTTTTTCGACCGCGATAGCGACAGAGCCGGACATTTTACTTCTGGATGAAGTATTAGCAGTTGGTGATATAGAATTTCAGAGGAAGTGCATGGCTGAGATAAATAATGTCAATAAAAAAGGAACAACGATTGTTTTTGTGTCTCACAGTGTAGAGGCAGTGAGGGATCTATGCGAACGGGCGATGTTTCTGGATAATGGGGCGGTGATAGCGATAGGGGCTGCGGATGAGGTCGTCAATACCTATCTGAATTCGGTGGCCGAATAAGTCCTTCCGCAATGTCTTCATATCGCCATACCCTCTCTCAAGACTTCGGATATAAAGTCATTTTTATTTAATATCATCGCTCTAAACTCCTCTTCTGTATAACACAAAGGTTCTATTGGCAAATCTGTTAAACCAAGTACGTCTGGGATTCTTTTATGAAACTTATCCTTAAAATTGCCTACTATTACCAAATCAATATCACTTCCCTCGTTTAAGTCCTTTCTGGCATAAGAGCCAAATACGATTATTTTACTCACTTTGTATTTCACTCGGACTTTCTTCGCCAATTCCTTCAATTTATTATCTATTTCTTTATTTATTTCCTTACCACGTCCAATATCAATCCTGCATAGTTTATGCATTCTTCTGCATCCTCCTTCTCATAGTATTATTGAATGTGTTATTATCTTCCTGAACCCTTTTGAGTATAAGACTGATTTTAACGCTTTTTCCGCACTTTGTTGTGCTTGAAAGCAGGCCCACTCATAATCACTCGATTCCAGGCTATTTTCCGCACTGGCTAAATCCTTTTCCGCCTGTTTTAGCCATCTCAAAGCCTCATTCAAATTTCCACTCATTTAAATACCCCCTTCGTAAATTTATTTTATCATGAACCCAATATTTTCCATTTGTATCTTCTTATTATATGTAAGTGAGGGTATTAAATAAATTACTGCCATCTATCTAAGATATGGCGTATCTTCACTTGAATAACCGGATTAAAACGAAAATTCAAATACCAAAATCGCTATCTCTTTGGTTGTTCGGAATGTCCCTGCACCTAATCAGCGAGGAGCGGCATTTAAGCCGGGAAGGAAATAGAATTAGCGGGAATTTTTAATTTACTTGCCAAAAGGGTGTGAGAAAGCAGGATAAAAAATAGCTGAGGGTGTGGCGGGCATTCTCAAAGAGAGAAAAAACCGAAAGTTTTATATAGGTGCGTTTTTCACATATTTAGTGGTGAATCACAGGTGAAAAAAGTGATAAATGGAAGAAGGTTTTTGGTGTGATTCTGATTTTGGCGATTATTGATTCGAGAATATAGTAAATTGACATAACGAAGGCAAAGAAGATATTTGGAGAGGAAAAAATGGTAAAATATCGGATAAGTCAAAATGGCTGGATGATTTTGCGATTGAATTTTCATCGCTACTTAAAGAGCGCAGGCGAAAGCTCTTGAATGATGTTTTTGACATTGATGCGAAAAGAGTCAAGTCTTTCAGCGAAAATGACCGAGGATCGTAGCTGACACTTACGCCTGGATAGAAGGCATATCAGAAATTGAAGCATAATTATTTATATTCAAGAGTTTCATTGTTTAAACACATGATATGAAATTGGATGTAGAGAGTATAAAAAGGAGAGAACAAATAAAATTCACAGACCATGCGAGACTTGAAATGGAAAAAGATGGCATAAGTGCGGACGACGTGTTAGACGCGATTGAAAATGGGAAAGTTATAGAGGAATACGTGAACGATAGACCATTTCCAAGTTGCCTTTTGTATGGCACATCGGATAAAAATCAGATTCATGTGGTCTGCGCGTTGCCACAACACGTTAATATGTTAATAATCGTAACCGTATATATACCAGACCCGATGAGATGGATAGAATTTAAAAGGAGGAAGAAATGAAAGTAGGAAAGTGCCCAATCTGTGGTGGGGATACAAAAGAGGACATTGTAGAGGTGCAGGAAATTATTGAAGGTGAGGCATATATTATAAGCGGTGTGAATGCAGAGGTTTGTGTTCAGTGTGGTGAGCGAATGTATTCATTAGGGGAGATGAGAAGGATTGAGAAAGTAAGGGAGAAGATAAAAAATAGAATGATAGAACCGAAGGAAGTGAGAAGAATAGCGGTGGTGTCTTTGTAGTTAAGAGTACGAGTTGGAGATTACAGGATACTCTATGAAGTGGATTATAGGAAGAATTTGAGGGGGATATTAAATTGACGAGCACGAAAATTTTATGCTTGTGATAACATTATATCTAACGAAACCAAGAAGATATTTGAAGAGGCAGAAATGATAAAATATTGGATATTACGGTGGCTTTGGTCTTAAATAAACATATATATACCCTACACCCCTACTTAAATAAGACGTAAGAAGAGAACAAAATGCAAATCAGAGTAAAGATCATAGTAAAAGGCGAAATTCAAAGAGTGGGATACCGAGATGCAGTAGAAAAGATAGCACGTAAATTGGACATAAACGGATTTGTAGAGAATCTAAAACCTTACGATGTGAGAATAGTCTGTGAAGGGGAAGAGGGGAACATCAAGCGATTTTTAGGAGCGTTAAAGATAGAAGGCGACCCGTTTATCAGCGTTAGCGATATAGCAGTGGAGTATGAGAAGCCTACAGGCGAGTTCCCGTATTTCGAGATAAAACGAGGCAGCACAGAAGAAGAGACTGGGGAGAGATTGGACCTTGCTGCGCTACATTTAAAGAATCTTACGAGTGCCGTTTCC
>QBUN01000278.1 GCA_013180565.1 Candidatus Methanophaga sp. GoMg3.2
CCCCCCCCCCCCCCCCCCCCCCCCCCCCCCCCCCCCCCCCCCCCCCCCCCCCCCCGTGATTGCGTGATTGGGAATCCGCCGTATGTGAGGATTCAAGTATTGAAGGAATGGATGCCCGCCGAAGTGGGATTTTATAAACAATACAAAACTGGCCGGTCAAATAACTATGATATTTATGTCTTATTTGTTGAAAAAGGATTATCACTTCTAAACGGAAAAGGTTTGTTGGGCTTCATTTTGCCAAACAAATTCATGCATCAAGAATATGGTAAAAATTTGCGACTGATTATTTCAGACAATAAAAATCTGATGAAACTTCTCAACTTCAAAGATTTTCAAGTCTTCGAGGGTGCAACTACCTATACCTGCTTATTGTTTCTTTCTAAGGAACCAAGGGAATACAATTTGATAGGTTTATACAAAAATACGGGTAGAACAATCGCAGACTCACTTTTTAAAGTTGTGTTTGAAAGAAATAGCAACTCAAAAATTGATAGTAAACCCTGGAATTTTTGTGATATAGAAGAGCAAAAAATAATGGATAAATTACAAAATTATCCCCCATTGAATAATATTGCAGATAACATATTTGTAGGGCTTCAAACAAGCGCAGATAAAATTTACCATCTTGAACAAATAGGTGAAAAAGAACACCATTACATGGTCCAATCAAAAAGCACAGGTGACAAAGTTGAACTCGAAAAAACAATATTAAAACCATTAATAAGTGGTGTGGATGTTAAAAGATATACAACACCTGAAATAAAAACGCGAATAATCTTTCCGTACACTATACAATCGGGGAAATTCACTTTAATAAATGAAAAGACGCTTAAGAAGGAATTTCCTCTGCTTCACCAATACCTTTTAGAATATAAGAAAATCCTCGGAAACAGAGAAAAAGGTAAGTTCAAAGGTTCAGAGTGGTATCGTTTTGGTAGAAACCAAAACATAGACAAACAGCATTTTAAGAAAATTTGTGTACCGCGCCTCGTGAAACGTATACAAGCCATTTTAGACCTTAACGGGACATATTACCTAGATAACGTTGATGTTGGCGGACTCACCTTAAAAGACGACTCGGATAACAACTATAAGTACATCCTCGCACTTTTAAACAGTAAACTCCTTTCTTTTTACTTGACACGAATAAGCACGCCTTTTAGAGGCGGATTCTATTCATGTAACAAACAATATCTCAGTAAACTCCCAATTCGTACAATCAATTTCTCAAATCCCGCAGAAAAAGCGCAGCACGATAAACTTGTAGCTTTGGTGGAGAGCATGCTCGAACTGCAGAAGAAACATCACGAGACGAGAATGGAATGCGATAAAGAGCTTTATGAACGGCAGATAAAGATTAAAGATGCGCAGATTGACCGGCTGGTTTATGATTTGTATGGGCTGACGGAAGAGGAGGTGAAAGTGGTGGAAGGCGAAAGATAAAATGTCGAGTACCACGGAAAATTACTTCACGCTGAAAGAATTTTTAGGCGTCAAGTGTTTTGAGGATATGAAAAATAATGTAGAACTAGAAAGACTTAACAAACTCAATGGTGAAGTCAAAACCGCCTTGCAAATCATTGAAAATGATCCAAAAAGAGAAATAAGAGAAATAAAGCAGAGAAGATTAAAAGACAAACTAAAAAGTGAGTTTTACGATACATTGCCAGAAATAGAATGGGCAGCGTATTTTGGTAATAAAAATCGTCCTGTCATCATTGAACCGGATTTTCCAGATAATGGACCTGATTTGAAAGTTACAATAAAAGATCGATGGATAAACTTTGAAATAACAAATAGGGGGCTATCGAAAGAACAACAAGAGTTAGATGTGTATTTTAAAGAGATCAATAATAGGATTAAAAAAATAAAGTCCCGATTCTCAATATGTGTTGAGTTTAATGAGAGTTTTTCAAAAAATGAGGACCTGTTTCCATTAATAAAAGCGATAAAAAATAGAACTGCTGATTTTGAGAAAAGAAGGATTTTTAAGCCAGTTACCACCTATTATTTTTCTCCTGATAATTCCGAAGATTGGTATGATTTCGATGGAATAAACGACCCCGCGGATTTTTATACTGACCCAAAGAAGAAAGCAAAAATTATGTTTCACCCAAGAGATGATCTCGATTATACATCTGTGAGCTGTGTAGAACCAGGACCTGCCAGAATCGGGTTTCGCGATATAGATAGGATAAAGAGCAAACTACATAAAAAACAGAATAGACAATTGCATAAAAACGAACCAAATGTCGTTATATTGCATGTCGTTATATTGCATAATGCACCGATGTTTGATACTGTATGCGCACTTTACGGAAAACTTCAGCGAACTACCTTAAAAAATGGTAAAACCGGTGAATTTATTGATGGATATCTAAATCAAGATAACTCCGGACTATTTCATTCTAGCACAAGGGTATCGGCAGTGGTTTTTGTTGGTTATGACGAAGACCATGAATTTAAGAGAATGTTATTCTTAAATCCCAAAGCCAAAAATCCACTTTGCGAAGAGGAAATTAAAATAATCGAAGGAATGTAAAAGTTTAAATATGTAAACGTCCCTTTTATATATCCTACTTTGTATTCTAAAGGATGTAGAGCAGAAAGTTGACGAGTATTTAAGGATGAGATAAAGGTGGTGGAAGATGGAAGATAAGGAGATACGAACGGAAATATTGAATGCACTTAGAGAAGAATACAACAAGAATCCGCATGGCATAGTAATGAAAGTAAAACTTTTATCGGAATTAAATATATCAGAAAATGAGTTAGAGAGAAATATAAAGTATTTGAGTGATAAAGGATTGATAGACGTTAAATGGTTTTTGGGCGGGGGAACAGGTGCAAAGATATTTTTTGCTAAAATAAACAGTTATGGCATTGATCGGTTAGAACAATCTATTGAAGAGGTAACAGAAACAGAAGGAGATGCGCTGAAGCATATATTTGATGAAACAAAAGAATTTGTAGATGTAAAATTAGAAGAAATTTGTCCAGATGCTTTAGAAAAATTAAAGTTCTGTTATAATGACCTACTTTCTGATTCACACCCTCACAAAAATGCACTCATTGCCTTCAACTGCCGGGAGATTTTAAAGGATTTTACAGATGCTATTTTTAAAGATGAATATTTACAAAATGATGAGAGTAAGCCAAGCAGAAATCAAACAAAAAATAAATTAAGCTATACTTTGAGAGCAATAAAAATCGAAAGTGAAACTACAAGAAAGATGTTAGAAACACAAATAGAATATTTATCAAATTATTTTGATAATTTAGATAGCTTTATTCAAAAAAATACCCATCCTGATAAATTTGAAGTGACAGGAGAGGATGCTAAACGATGTGTGATTTATACCTATTTGGTTATTGCCGATGTGCTTAAATTGTTGGACAAAAATGATAACTTAGGGTTTTCTCAGGAGGGATAAAGACGTGCACTATATCTCCGTGGTTATTTGGCGGGTTTTCTCGGTTGAGAAGATACATTAAGACATTTTAGTCCCAATGTACGGGACTTAAAAAGTTTAAAATAAAATAGAGATAAAATAAGAAAATATTAAGGTGATGTAATGGCTGAAGATAATAAGAACTACGAAATCGAAGTAGAAATCTATAACATGGAATTTTGGAAAAATGGATTTACCTATCATAACATCGAGTTTATTCCCTACGAGGATTATACAGAGAGATATGAAAAGATAAAGAACGAGAAGATTCATTATCCAACCGGTAAGGCTAAAATCTCTTTATCTGCCTATGCTTGCAACGAAGCAATTAACAAAGCAATGAGCATATTTTCAAACTATGAAAAGTTATTAACTTTTGCACAGGGACATTACGTCTTTTCTAGGTATTATGAATGTTACAAGGTAGAAAATGGGAATAGACATAAAGATGGTGGATTGTTATCGAGTGTTGTCGGAGTTAACACTCCACCTGGTGTATCCATTATTCGTCCAGCGGGAATTGAAGAGTTTATAAAAACAGCCATACCTTTAATTAATAATAAAGAATATGTTGAAAAGACGGGGATTGATAGCGCTATCACCTGGTTTATCGTTGGGAATCCGTGGCACATTGAAACTGTCTCCCTGATGTTTCCAATAAAATGGATGGTATTAGAGATGCTTGCAAATGCACATGCAAAATCAAAAGGAAAAGAGTTTATAATTTCAGATGATGATAAATCTAAAATCGTTGAAAATAAATTTGAAGCACTAATTGAAAATGATTTAGTGTTGTTTAGTATAAATGATGGTTTAGAAGAGGAGTTGAATAAAAGCATCGTTCCAGAAGGATTGAAGAAGATGTTCGAAGCTGAAGGTATTTCGTTTTCTGAGAGTATTACCATTACGAAAGAAAATGAAGGTAAATGGGTGATAATTGACAGAGAAAAGAAAAGTACCTACATTGTCAGGAATGAAACGGGAAAACTAAACATTTACCTGAAATTAAAACGTAAAAAAAGAGATACACTAAAGCGTAACGTGCGTGGTATTAATAGGAGACCAATAGAGAATAAAATAGTGTCTCTACTTAAGGGATATGGATTAAAACAATATAATTCAGAAATTAAAGAACTTAAGAATTTTAGAGATAGTATGATTCATGGTAATGTCCTCTCCTTCTATAATTTCAATGAGCTGATAAATTTTGAGATAAAAATAATAAGGATATTGGAAAAATTAATACTATCTATGCTTCGTTTTTATGATAACGAGTTTGTCCGTCCCGCGATAAGGAAAGATAGCCTACTCGCAGTATAATAATGGAGATATGAAGATGATGATTGAAAAATCTTTACACAGAAGTTGGTGGCTGTTCTTTTTGCGGTGTTGGTATTATGTCTGTTGTTTATTGGAACAACATCCAAAATGATTTGGTATGCGGATGATAGTTAGTGCCTTCATGCCTGCATTCTTCGCTGTTGTATCAGTAGAAAGATAATACACCCACAAAAACCCGCTGCCCGCTCTGAAGCCGAAATTACCCGTTGGAAACTTCTTTTAGCAGCAAAACAAGCTTTTTATAACTAAAGTATAAATGGTATTACAGAACATGATTGAAGTATATCCAAACTTATACGTGGGAACAGATTCCGATTGTTTCTTCGATAGTCTGGATGACTGGGTAGTGGTTCATGCCTGCAAATTTCCGTGCCATCAGAAAGCTGTTGGATATCATGGAAACTTTCACCCTTCACATCCAAACTATCATGTCCTTGAGAGGGGGCCTCATCTGTTTCTCAACATGATCGATCCTGATACGCCACTATTCAACCCCCCTCTATTCGATTCCGCTTTGAGTTTCATAGATCGTTATTTACCTACTCGTAAGGTTTTGATCCATTGCAATAAAGGAAAATCCCGTGCTCCGTCACTTGCCCTCCTATACATAGCAAAACGACTCCAAGTTATCAATTCAGAAAGTTATGCAACTGCAGCAAAGGATTTTCGTACTAAGTTCTCAGGCTATCAACCAGGTCTGGGCATTCAGATATATCTCACTGAGCATTGGACCAAAATTAAATGATAAAGATGAAAAGGGATAAAGAGCTTTATGAACAGCAGATAAAGATTGTGGATGCGCAGATTGACAGGCGGGTTTATGATTTGTACGGGCTGACGGAGGAGGTTAAGGTGGTAGGAACCCCGCAAAAATAGTATTAATCACTTTCAATCTCAGAAAGCTTACTATCTGTATCTTCTTCGTCTCTGGCAATTACAGTGCATAAAGCGGAAACTTTATATAGTTCATGGGCTAAAGTTAGAGTTGAGAGATTATGGAAATGGATTTGGGTAATTTAAAGAAGGTAAATATAAGAAAAAAATGGCCTGATGAGACTTCGGATTTTACCCCTTGGCTGGCAAGAGAGGAGAATATGGAAAAGCTAAGTTTAGCACTAGGACTCGAATTGCAAGTAGAAAACATAGAAGTATCGGTAGGGCCGTATTCAGCAGATATTTTAGCAAAGGATGTTGGTAGTGATAGGTATGTTGTTATAGAAAATCAACTTAGAAAAACTAATCATGATCATTTAGGAAAACTAATAACGTACGGATCTGTTTTGGATGCTTCAGCAAATGTCTGGATTACGAGTGAATTTACAGAGGAACATAAAAAGGCGTTGGATTGGTTAAATGACCATACTTCCGATGAAATATCATTTT
>QBUN01000277.1 GCA_013180565.1 Candidatus Methanophaga sp. GoMg3.2
TTCTTCGTTGGCTTTTTCTTCTGATCTGGTATTGTCTCATTTTCGCTCTCCAGCGCTTCCCGCAACTTCTTCTCTGCTAAACTATAAACCACGAGCGCAAGTACCATTACCATCACCATCGCAACTATCCTGCCCTCATTCTTTAGGAACATACTGCCAGCAAAGAAGAAAGGGTCCTTAAGGAATCTAAAGCCTCTTTCCGCATATTGCTGCTCCTTGTAAGCCGTAAGTGCTTCTTCATCACTGAGTTTCTTGCTGTCCAACTCGTTTGTAGCAACAATGAATTTCCCTTTTTTCAGCGTTTTCTTCTCTATTACGGATTTGTCCTCTCCTAACTCTATTTTTGTAAGATAGACCGTCTGAGTTGGTTCATCTTTTCTGGGTCTCCCCCGACCGCCGCCTTTCTTTTTCTTCTTCGTCTTAACCTCCGTTGTGCTTATTTTGTGATATGTCCACCCCTTTTCCATCTCATGTGCCGCTTTCTGTGCATCTTCCAGGCTGTAAAACTCGTGTTTGGAGAAATGCCATATATCCTCCTCCACCTGCTCTTTCTCCTTCTCTATCTTCCTTTCCAGCGTTTTCGTCTCCCTTGCAAACGCTTTATCTGAGAATACCACTACCCATCGTTGTTTTACACCGCCATATTCCACCGCGGTACTGAAGAGGCGGTAACCATTGAGAGCGGTGCTATGCATCTTTTCCGTGTCTATGCTTTCCAGCACTTCTTTTGCTTCTGATAACGTCTCCGGAACCCTTGTTATCCATGTATAGTCCTCAGAAATGTCTCCCAGATTCTTCTCCGAATATACCGCACTGTCCCAAACCCATATTTTGTCTTCACCCCATTTCTCCTGCAATGACTGTCCATACTCTTTCACCATCTCCCTGAAATGGTTTTTATCGGAAGTATTGCCACTCAAAGCCTGTATGAAAACAGGTAAACTGTCAGACATGACCAGGGAGATAACAAACTGCTTCAAATCGGGTCTACCGTCCTTGGAAAAGCCATGTGTTATCTCTATTGGCACTGCATCCAGGTCTCCTTCTTCATGCTTATACTCGCCTTGAAGGTTTATTGAAGAGGTGTCACCGTGAAGGAAGCGCCCTGAACACTCACTATAAGCATTGGCTGTAATCCGCATGAATACACTCTCAGGGCCAGAGTCGTATAACTTATCTAACGTCCTCCCCAAGACATCATCATTGAAATACTCCGCCTTTAGCCCTTCCCTTATCAATAGCTCTACTGGCTTTGTTGCCATGAACTCTGGGAATAGATAGAGGGGTCGGTCAACAAATCCTAGGGCGTTCAGGACCATGGCAACAAGAGCCTCCCCGCAGGTCACCTTCTGGCGTGGATCCACGCCCACGATTCGGTCGATCTCGCCTGCTAAATCTATCTCTCTGCAGACTAGGGCTACTATACCAAGGTGGTCCATGTTTTTACTGCTATATTCGGCTAAACTTGCTGTCTCTCCTGCGTATGCTTGCGTATTTGGATACATTAATACTCACATGCTTCGATAAGAAAAAGCACCTATTTAAAGTTATCTTTCTGCACCTCGCTATTTCCCATAAATTTAAATTTGTAGATACTTTATATTAGAATGTGCGGAATGTGGGATGTATCCTCGTTTTTTTCCATATAGATGAAATTCGAGATCAATTTTGAGAGTTTGTTTATCTGCAAAATGTCATTGTATAGGTAAGAGGTTTTGTAATCGGTTTTCACATCCGGGTTTTCAAGCCCTTTATTAAATGGTAAAAATCTTGTTTTCCATCCTTCTAATTTTGTAGCCATGAAAATCTTTTCATCGCTCATGGCAAAGTGAACAAAACATCTCTAGAAGATTTTTTCTCGGGGGTCTCTATCTTCTTTGTATTGTTTTATTGCGCTCTCAACACCCTGAGAAAAAGTATCCTTTAGTTCAATTGTTATAATTGGCAGCCCATTAACGGAAATAACCAAATCCAGCCTCTTGCCATCTTCTTTCTGCTCGTATTCTAATTCATCAATTACAGAAAAGATGTTTTTCTCGAATTTCGCAAATAAGTCAAGGTTTTTCCTGTTATTTGGTTTTGGATAGAATAATTCAAAGTGGCATCCAGCATCCTTAAACCCGTTTCTCAAAACATTAATTGTTCCTTTTTTGTCAAGTTCATTAATCAGGCGATAAAAGAATTTTTGTTCGGATTGCTCTCCGTAAACACGTTGGAATTTTTTCCATTCTCTTTCTTGCGTATCTGTGATGAATTTTAAAGTTAATTCAGGATCTAAACATGATGCTCTATTGTAATTATGGTTGCTTCTCTGATGATAACCAGTACTGATTAAATGAGCGATTATATCATTCTGAAATGCTTTTTCTGAAGTGTCAGTTGTCATAATTTCCCTCATTAAAATGGATTTTTATATATTCAACTAATCTCTTTCCAGTTAATTTATCTGTTGCTGGATTTGAACGAATATAAAATTCTTCATCTTTTCCAAGATAAACCGGTATTTTACTTTTTTTACAATCGACCTCAAGTACTTTTTTATTTTCGACTAAAACTATTTTATAATCAATTAATGGAAAGAATTGTTCTCCAATTTGATCTCTAATAAGATTATGTGAACGTTTAAGATAATTGTCATTATTTTCAAAGAGATCTTTTTCAATTCCTATAATAGCCCCCTCATCATTTACTCCAATTAGAAGTGTTCCTCCTTCAGTATTAAGAAAAGCAACAATTGTTTTTAATGTTGCTTTTTGTATTTCTTTATCTTTTTGATTTGTTCTTATGTTTTTATTAAATGTTTCTTTAAACTCCAAAATTTTACTTTCTCCATCTCGGATTGAAGATAATATCTTATCCGAATTATTCAATAACTTCAATGCATCTAACATTTTATCAACATCAAATTCAATCTTTTGACAACTCAAAGGGTTAATTGCAATTTCTCTTTCAAAATCAGACAACTTGTTATTTAAGTCATATAATTTATGGTTTAAATTAATAATTTCCTTTTGTGTCTCTAAATCTGGCAGGGGTATTCCTAGACTTTCCAAGTCAGATCGTTTTTTGTTTGGAATAACTGTTCCCGTTTCAATTAGTTCAATTATGCTTCTCCCAACATCCGTATTAAAGAACAACACAAGATATTCTGCAATAGCATATTTTGAATTAAGAACAATTTGATAATAATTTTTGCTTTTTATTTTATCATATTCATTCTGAATTATTTTTCCATTACGAGGAATATATATGGTGTTATCTTGAGGCTTTATCTTATCTCCAATTTCAATACTTGTTGAAATATTTTTAAGAGAATATACTTTGAATGTTTTGTATTGTTTAAGTAATTTAGTAACTTTCTCAAGAGTTTTTGCTTGCTTAAAGCCTCTAAATTTATCAAACATCACCCACAATCCTGTTGAAAAATCTGAACCTTGAGACTTATTATCATATGCTTCAAGAATATCCTCTATAACACTATTTTCATTTAATTCAATTGCAAATACGAAATCAACTTTCTTTCTAGATATTAAAAGATGGCTTACTTGTAAAGATGTCTGAGGGTAGAGCATCTTTTCTGGACAATCAAAAATAGCATTTACATAGAATCCTTTTTTGTTAAGTTGTTTAATAAAGTCTTTGCTTTGTAATATTGATGGTTCAACGATGAACAAACCTTGTCCATTCTCAGAAAGGTTAAATAATGATTTAAATAAAATTAACCAATTCTTTCTCTCTCTTAAGTAAATATCTTTTTCTTTATCTTGCCATTCTTCCCGCTTTAATCCAAAAGGCAAATTGCCTATGACAAAATCAAATTTATCTTTTATTTGGTCTAATAATACAAATGGATCTCCATATAAAACATTTTTATTATCCTTTTTACTTTCAGAAAACTGAATTTCCAAATCAGAATTATTTTGAAAATCTTCAAATAAATTAGATGTTAAATAATTAAGATATAACGTCTTTTTCAAGTTGTATTCATTTTTAATTTTTAACGCAAGTTCAGAGCATTTAGCTCTTTTTAGGTTAGTGTCTGTTGTCATACTTGTCCCTCCGTGACTGTATTGAAGGCTTGTTTTATTAAAAACATAATATACTCTAACTCTTCAAAATTTGATATGCCCACCTCCACATCTCCGTTACCCCATCGGCCTTTGTCTGTAACATCCTTGCATATCCCTTTTGGGTCATTTACTTCGTCAAAGTGCATATTTAAGGAAAGTCGTAATCTGTTTTTTTGCGGCACGATGTCTACAAAATTAGTGGTGGTTTTATATGCAATATAAAGTTTCAAAATGTCCTCTTTAACAGAAGAATCAAGGTTACGTATCCTTTTTCTGAGTTCTTCAAATAACGGCCGCATAGCCTCTCCTTCTACTAAGTGCGGGTGATCTTCTATTGTGTATATTTTCTCAAGCTTTTCCTTTTCGATGCTCTTGTAATTATTCAGTACTTCCTCTTCTAATTCCGGGCATTCCCATATCGGTACAGCTAAATCAACGAGAGTCCTTGCACGGTTTAGAATTTCATTCTCATTCCAATGTTCAAGTTTTGCTAAAGATTGATTTAATCTTATTGGGCTGTCTGCAAATCCTCCTTCCATATCTCTTTTCTCTTTGAATGGTTTATTACTCAATTCGGGGTTATATCCTGTTAGGGTGATATTTCCTATTGTATGCAGGTATTTTTCATGTACCTCATTCCAACTCTCACCCAATTCTTCTTTCCATTCATTAGATACTTTTTCATTTTGAGGCATTACATGTTCAATAGTATAGCTTTCAACACTTACTAACTCTTTTCTGTTATGATTCTCAAGTTTTCTCAATAAATAATTTCTATTCCTGAAATTATAAACATCCTTAACGATTAACTGTTCTTTGAACTCTTCATCTCTTGGAAATCGTCTGTATGAATCTTTAAGAAGCAAAGCAGCTTTAAAACGCTCTAGATAATTCTCGGATTTAATTTCTTTATAGAGATTGGCAAAGGTTTTATTTAATGAATTGGTTGGGATTCTGCAAATAGCTCTTCGAAACACATAGCTTTCTATATATTTAAGAATTTGTATAAATTCTGCTTTTGTTATTCTTCCTTGCTTATAGTCTTCATATACCTGTAATAAGAAAGGATAAGAAACATCAACTTTCAAAATGTTAATGTCAGAGAAAATCGTTTTTATTTCGTTATCTTGTTCTTGTTCTAAGGCGATATTGACAAAATATTTAGAATATTTGTAAATATCTACAACGAGCACTTTTATATCCTTGAAATTTCGTGCATAAAGTTTAAATGCGGAATAAACATCTTTGATATTCGGTATTTTTTCGGTTTTTATTGTCAAATAGTCTCTCATAAATCGGTCAAATAACGCGGAATATTTGGCATATCCAAAGCTTTTTTCCATGTGGGACCAATATTCATTATAGAGATTGTCCTGTTCTTGTTTTTCGAGACCCATTAAGACGTAATTTCTAATCAAGTCTGCCTGAGTAAGCTCCAAACCTGTTGAGTTCAGGCTTTCAAATATTAACTGAGGGTTATCTCTTTCTCTATCTAATGATACATCAATAATGATAAGTTTATTAAGACCCTTGAGTACATCGCCAATGTTGTTTTCGGATATCTGTTCGACAAAGAATTCATAATTCTCGTTAATTCGTTGAGAATCTTCATCAGACAGCTCTTTATTATCAATTAATTTAAAAAGGGTTTCTTTATCACTTTTTGTTAAAATTAGTTTGTAGCGTTTTTCCTGTTCTTCGTCTCTATTTATCAAATAGTAATTCTTTAGTTTATCGGAATTCATTTCGTTTATTGGTGGTTTTAGAACTTCGGTTAAAGCAGATAAGATAAGAGTGATTGTTGCTAATCTCTGCTGGCCGTCTATTAATAGAAGTTTTGGAATTGTTGAAATTTGATATAATCCTTTTTTAATATAAACAAGAGAACCAAGAAAATGGCTTGATATTTTTTCTTCTTTACCTGCTTTGATTATATCTTCCCACAATTGTTTGCATTCTTTTAAACTCCAGCTATATGTTCTTTGATAAATAGGAATAATAAACTGCTTTGGTCCATTCATGAATTCTAACAAATTTGCTTCATCGGCTTTCATGCTTCAACACCTCTTACATCCACCT
>QBUN01000276.1:0-3279 GCA_013180565.1 Candidatus Methanophaga sp. GoMg3.2
GATTTCAAAGGCTGCTATTGAGGTAGCCGACAGGGGGGATGAGGTGAACAGAGCAGCATCTGCCGCGAATAAGAGTGCACAGACAGGCCTTAGAACAGTGGCTGAGGTAGTTAAAAGCATGCAGAGGATATCAGAGGTGGCAGAGGGGACATCATCAACTGTTGAGACTATGGTGCAGAGGGGCGAGGAAATTGCCATGACATTGGGTGTTATCACAGACATCGCATCCCAGACAAACCTGCTCGCATTGAATGCTGCAATAGAGGCTGCGAGGGCTGGTGAGGCAGGCAGGGGGTTCGCTGTGGTTGCAGAAGAAATACGCAAGCTTGCGGAGAATAGCAGGAAATCCGCAGGTGAGATCGCAGAACTTGTGAAGTCTATACAAGAGGAAACAGTATCTGCGTCAGAGGCGGCGAAAACAATGACTGAAAGTGTGACTGCCGGCAGGGAAGCAACAGATAAATCATCTGCGGCTCTTGACGACATCTCATTTACGATGAAGCAGACCTCAAATGTAGCCCTGGCGATTTCCGATACGGCTGCGCAGCAGAAAACAAGTATTGAATCTGTTGTGAAGATGGTAGAGGGTATTTCCACGATTGCCGAGGAAACCGCAGCAGGTTCCGAGGAATCTTCTGCTTCCGCCCATGAACTAACCTCTGCTATGGAAGACCTCACAACTTCAGGTCAGGAGCTAGTACGCATTGCCGCAGAACTACAGGATGCCGTAGCAAGATTCAAACTCAGTGGTGAAACGGAGGAGTTCAAAGCAGCCAAAAAAAGTGTTTAAATACGTTTACCATATAAATATATATTATTTATTATCAAACAAAAAGGGTGTGAGTGGTATAATGGCTCAACAAGAAAAGAAGGGAAGGTACAAATTTATCGTGATGGCAGCCCTTTTAGCTATTTGCTGCTTTCTCACTTATTATGTTCGAGTGGTAGTCTCAACCGAGATTGTTTTTACTCACTTCTTTTACGTTCCGATTATCGTAGCATCGCTCTGGTGGGGAAGAAAAGGAGTGGGTGTAGCGATATTTTTAGCTTTATTGCTCATCTTCAGTCACATTATTATTGGTATGGAGACGGAGATCACTCATGATTTGATTCGAGCCGCTATGTTTATTGTTGTTGCCCTGGTGACGGGCATTTTAAGTGAGCGGATTGTGAAGGCACAGAAGATGTCAGACCAGGTTAGTGAGATTGTTAGGGTAGCTTCCGCAATAGCCAAAGGTGACCTCACACAAAAAATCACGTGGGAAGCAAAAGGAGAGATAGAACAGCTAAAGGATACTCTCAACAGCATGGTTGACTGCCTCAACGTCATTATTACCCATGTGAGAGCTTCCGCCAATACTGTTGCCTCATCCTCTAAATGTATTGCCACCGCGGGTACCGAGATGAACACATCCACCACACAGGTAGCGGCAGCAGTGCAGCAGATAGCAAAGGGCGCGCAGGATCAGGCACAGAGTATAAATGTGGCTTCCAGATATATTGAGCAGATTTCAATGGCTGCTACTGCGATGGCTAACAAGTCGGATGAGGTGAACAAGGCAGCATCTGCTGCGAATGAGAGTGCTCAGACAAGTCTTAAAACAGTGGATGTGGCGGTAAACGCATGTCAGAGAGTATCAGAGGCAGCAGAGAAAGCATCGGCAACTATTGAAACCACGACACAGAGCGGTGAGAAGATTACCAAGATACTGGATATTATCGCAGACATCGCATCCCAGACAAACATGCTCGCATTAAATGCCACAATAGAAGCTACGAGGGGCGGTGAGGCGGGCAGGGGGTTCGCCGTGGTTGCAGAAGAAATACGCAAACTTGCGGAGAAGAGCAAAAAATCAGCCGATGAGATTGCAGAACTTGTAAAATCTATACATGAGGAAACGGTATCTGCATCAGAGATGGCGAAAACGATTAGAGAAAGTGTGACAGCAACCAGAGAAGCAAGATCTAAAACCTCAGCGGCTCTTGATAACATCTCATTTGCGATGACGCAGACCTCAAATGCATCCCGAGCGATTTCAGAAGCAGCGGCGCAGCAGAAAACAAGTATTGAATCGGTTGTGAGGATGGTGGATGAGATATCTGCGATTGCGGAGGAGACGGCAGCGGGTTCCGCGGAATCCTCTGCTTCTGCTCAGGAGCTAACCGCTGCTATGGAACAGCTCACAACTTCGGGTCAGGAGCTGGTAGGCGTTGCCGCAGAACTCCAGGATGCAGTAACAAGGTTCAAACTCAGTGGTGGCGCGGAAGAGGTTGAAGCAGCCAAAAAGCGCTAAGATGATGTAAAAACCATGATAGAGGAAAGAACAGTTGCAGAGGATGAGACGAAAACGTTTGTAATCTTTAGACTTGGAGATGAAGAGTTCGGCGTGGATGTGATGAACATAAAGGAGATTGCAAAGCTATCAACAATTACTAGGGTTCCCCGCTTACCGGATTTTATTGAGGGCGTAATAAATCTCAGGGGCTGCCTGGCAACAGTCATAAACCTCAGGAAGAGGTTTGGTTTTCTGCCTAAGGAGATAGATTCCGATTCTAGAATAATCATAGCAGAGAGTGAGGGCAAGGCTTTTGGCATGCTTGTTGATGCAGCAACAGCAGTATTGAGGATTCCTGTATCTGATATTGAGACAACGCCTGAGATGGTTACAACAGAGATTTCAAAGGAGCATCTGAAGGGTGTGGGCAAGGTTGATGACCGGCTCATCCTCTTACTTGACCTGAAACAGGTGTTGGCAACTGAGGATATAGAAGAAATAAAGGAGGAGAACAAATAGGAAATGGAAAAGATAAGAGTATTGTTAGTAGATGATTCTACGTACATAAGGACAGTTCTTGGTAGCATAATAGCCGACGCGGGATTTGAAGTTGTTGGCGAAGCCGCAGATGGCAAAGAGGCTATTCGGAAGTATATGGATCTCAAGCCAGACATAGTATTGATGGATGTTATAATGGAACCTATGGACGGAATGGCTGCGACTGAGGCGATACTGGATAAAGACCCTGCGGCACTGATAGTTATGGTTACTGTCTTGGAAAATAAGGAAATACTTATGGATTTGATAAAGATAGGAGCAAAAGGCTATATCACGAAACCTTTTTCGAAAGAGGAAATAGCAGAAAAGATAGGGGAAATTATAAAAGGGGGAAGATAAAGATGTCTGAAACAGGAGTAACGGAATTCGAGAAAGAAATGCTGGAGCAAATATTGAAGACTGCTACTTCAAAGGCTATGATTTATTTGCAATTCTTTATCGGCAC
>QBUN01000276.1:3608-6138 GCA_013180565.1 Candidatus Methanophaga sp. GoMg3.2
CCTTGCCGGTAACAGATGCTTTGGTTTTAGAATTGGAAATAGGTAGCGAAATGAGTGGGAATATATATTTTGTGATGGAAGCAGAGACAGTAAAGAAATTAAAGAGAACGCTGAAAATGCGGGAACGTGAATAGGATAAATAATAGAATGATAAATGTGCTGGTGGTAGATGACTCGTCACTGATGAGGCGAATGATTTCAGAAATGCTTGACTCGGCATCAAACATAAAAGTAGTTGGCACTGCTAAAGACGGGCTGGATGCAGTAGAAAAGACGGAAAAGCTCAGGCCTGATGTTGTAACGATGGACGTAGAGATGCCGAAGATGGATGGATTAACTGCTTTGTGCTGCATAATGGCGAAAACTCCGGTACCCGTTGTGATGCTCACAGCAATGGGCAAAATAGAAGCGGACCTTGCCGTGAAATCCCTTGAATACGGCGCAGTGGACTTTGTATCCAAACCCAGCAAGACTATCTCTTTAGACGTAGAAGAGGTGAAAGAGGAACTGATATTAAAGGTCCGAGCTGCCTCAACAGTGGATGTGAAAAAAATGGCGTTCAAGGTTGTGGCGAGAAGATACATAGATAAACTGTTAATACCGCCGAAAACGGACAAGAAAGTACTGATTATTGGCGCTTCTACTGGAGGGCCGCAGGCACTATCAGAAATCGTTCCGAAACTGCACAGAACCTTCCCTTTAGCTGTTTTGATTGTTCAGCACCTGCCAGTTGGCTTCACAAAAAGCTTTTCCGAAAGACTGGGCTGGCAGACTTCTATCGCAATGAAAGAAGCGGAAGACAATGATCTTATAAAACCCGGTCATGCATTCATTGCACCGTCTGGTTATCATACAATAGTAAAAAACGGTAGGATAAAATTAAATAAGAGACCAAAGGAGAACAGTCTGAGACCAAGCATAGATGTAGCAATGAGCTCCGCCGCAGAAGCATACAGAGACAAGGTTATTGGCGTGCTGCTCAGCGGCATGGGAAAAGACGGTGCAGAGGGTATGAAGGCAATAAAGGAACGAGGCGGGAAGACTATTGCGCAGGATGAACTCACAAGTGTCATATTTGGCATGCCGAAAGCTGCAATAGAGATGGATGCTGTGGACAAGGTTGCGCCACTGCCGGATATTGTTGATGAAATAATGAGGGTACTGTAACTATGCTTATCTGCCATCACGCCAGCGTTAATTAATCCTAACAGACGAGTTTGACGATCAAACACTAAAAGTCATCAAAATCAAATATAAAATAGCCTTCTTTTCTGAGTCGCTCTTTATCCTCGATCTTTTTTGCAATCAGACCGAAATATTCTTTTCGTTTGCCGCAATTCCAGTCAACATACCCGCTCTTATTTTTCAGTCCCGCAAGGATAGCAAAAGCGTCCTTAAACTTCAGGGTACTGTATTTGCATTCAAAGAAACTGATCTCCTTGCTTTCTTCGTCCAGAGCAACAACGTCTATTTCTTTATCTTTATGCCACCAGCGGCCTAGTTTTGTAATTGCAAACGGCAGTCTATCACGATTTAGAAGAAGAAATTGCTTGCAGACTTTTTCAAATACCGTACCCATATACTGATTGAACTTTGCATCGAAATTAGTTATACGTCCAGTTTCTAAGAGTTCTGATTTGTGCGGATAAATAAATCTGAAATAGAACTGGAAGTAATTGTCTGAGAATGTATATCGCCTATTTCGTGTTTTCTCCTTCCTTTCTCCGACCGCAAAAGTATCTTCTATAATATGCAATTTTATTAGATTGCTTAGATATTGAGAGACTATGCTCGTACTGAAACCCGTATAAGTAGCAATATCGCCGAATTTGGTATAGCCGAAAGAAATAGCCTTGAGTATCTTATAATATCTTGTCGGATCTCGCAATTCGTATTTTATCAGTATTTCCGCTTCTTCAAATAATATCCGGCCAGGCCTAAATATATCTTCTAAATTCTCGTTATTCTTTAGCATGTACGCAGCGTCCAGAATGTAATATGGTATTCCGTCTGTTATGCCATATATCCTGATAATATCATCAACCGGAAGTTCAATGAACTCCTTTAGGTGATAATATTTAAGCGCTGGCAGCAATATTTGACCTGTCCTTCGACCATACAGCGGCGATTGATAACCCAAAAGATGGTTTTCCATCAATGAAATGGATGAGCCACAGACAACTAAGTTTATTGTCGTGTCAGCCAGCAACTCGTCCCAGATCTTTTGGAATTGCGATAAAAATCGTTTATTCTGCTTTACGAGGTTTGGGAATTCATCGAAAATCAAAACCAAATTGTCCACCTTTGCAAGCTCATTGAATAAATCCAGCCATGACAATTCGGCCTTTGCGATTAAGGGATTGGATAAGAATCCGGCAACTATATCCTTGAATGTGTTCAGGTTCTCTTCCTCTAAGGCTTCTTCGACAAAGAAGTAAACGAATTTTTCTTCTGCTTTTGACTGTTTTAACAGTTCCGTCTTTCCGATCCTTCTGCGGCCGTAGACTATTATGAACTCAGCTCTGTCAGA
>QBUN01000275.1 GCA_013180565.1 Candidatus Methanophaga sp. GoMg3.2
AAATTACGCCCGATAACTGGTATGATATTCTCCGGCGAGATGGTGTAGTGTTTGCATTCTCAAGCCCGAATCTCGACCCTTGCGGATACAGAGCAGTAATGGTGTTTCAGCTTGCGGAGTTATATTACGGCGATGACCAGATATTCGATGAGTTGATTATCAACAACACGGCGATTACGATAGGTGAGGAAGACGGTACGTATCTCATAAAGACGCCAGAAGATTTGAAGCCAAATAGAGAGAAGGTAAGTATAAGACCGAAATCGGTTGAACTCGTAGTGATGGTTGAGGAGGGGGGGCTTGATTATGCTTTTGAGTACAGGAGCGTTGCCGTTCAGCACAATTTAGCATTTGTTGATTTGCCTGAACCAATAGATTTGAGCAAGGTGGAATATGCGGATGTTTACAAAAAGGTCAAATTAGAGACTTCTGATGGGAAGACAAAAACGGGCAAGCCTATTGTTTATGGTATTACCGTACCGAAGAACGCGGAAAATCCTGAGCTTGGGCTGGAGTTCGTACAGTTTGTCATAGGCGACTTTGGACAGAAAATTTTTGACGATATGGGACAACCACCAATTGTGCCTGCGGAAGGAAGTGGCGTATTGCCGGCTGAATTAGCTCTTACACCACTAATAACGCCAACTCCCGCAGCACCAACGACTTCTCAGACTCCAACGCCAACACCAGGCTTCGAAGCGGTATTCGCGGTTACAGCACTATTAGCAGTTATTTATGGCCACTTGAGAAAGAGGAGGGAGTAAAAGAGTGGCAAAAAAAACATGACGCGGTAAGGACGAGGAGGCATATTGGATGGCCGTTATTACAACCCATTTTTATCCAACGTGGAATTGTTAGCGCGGCCATCAGCGAGAGGCGGACGCCGCACCGTCTCTCGCTTCTTTTTCACTTTAGAGGCTGTCTCACAATTCAAAAATACAGTAAAAAGAAGCTCAGATAGAGCTTTATAACCCAAAATAAGCACATAAATTCCAAAATATCTGATTATGGGTCAATCTCTTTAGTCGGTGGGTTGAGTGGTCGGAGCATAACTACAAAGGAAGAGGTAAAGATGAATGGAAAATAAAAACATACATATAATTATATAATAGAAATAGGTAAAGGTATATAAGGGGGGCAGATAATAAGTTAATTTCATAATGCACTATTAGGTGGAACAATAATGCGTAACATCCAAAATCTTCGTGATTTTAAGGAACGATTGCAAGCAGGGTTTGATAATAACGAAGAATCCTTAGAAATATTCGGTAAGACGTACTCAACTCAACTAAAAGCATATCTGATAGAAAGCAATCATTCAACTACAAATGCGGTAGTCTGTCCTTGTGGAGAGTGGCAAAAACTTGATTCGGTAGATTGGTATGTAAATACAGGGGGTGACTTTCCTAATACATTATTTCTGGATTCAACGAGAGATCGAGTGTGGATAATATATAGTATAATGGGTGCAACTGAATCAGATTTGTTTATCGAAAACTGGATCAAAAGCATAAAAGGACTTGATAATTGTTGGTTATCAAGAAATCAGCTATTGCATTGGGAAGGTTTGGAATCTTGGAGTCAAAGAGGGTTAGGATTGAAATTCTCTGACGGTCTTTCTCCTGAAGAAGAGGCAGGCAATTTCAGTCTGAAAGCATGGTATGGGGCAAATCAGTATATACAAGGTTTGGATGAGATTCTTAAGCAAGCAGAGGAGAAATTCGCTATATATAGCGTAAGATGGCAGAAGAGGACGAATGGTTCCGTATCGCTCTCTGCGGAATGGTATAGCAACGGTAAGGCTACCATAAATCGGGCAACCGATGTTGACGCGGTTTTGATTTACATTGCGGAGATGGCAAATCGATATTCGGATGCTCTAAAAGATGCAACAAAGCTTCGTGACAAAAGCATGGGTGCTTTTGAGATAGATTTTAGCCAGGAGATTGATCTAGAGGCATTTTCTAATACTGTTGCCAAGGGAATCGGTGAAATGAAACTGTGGCTTGTGGAAACTGAAGCACAACCAGACTTCCGAAGATTTCGGGGGATTGATCTTCACACTTGGGACCGTGTTTTATTAGATGTTGGTACGAACTTTGCCCATCTTACGATTCCTGGTGTGGGTTGCGTTAATGCAGCCCCTCGGATTGCTGCTATTCAAGGTGAAGATAATGCCGGTAAAACATCTATCTTTTATGATGGAGTGATGGTATTTGCCTGAATTGGATGACCGAATACTACTGTGGCGCAATACAATCTAGTTATTCCATAGCTATAATCGACCAGATTTTGTCGGTCCGTTCAAGGCTATTGGATTTAGCTATGTGGTGGAAAGGCATTTTCTAACTAAGCAGGGCGAAGAACGGAAACCAGATATTGTTGCAAGTGGTGAATCGGGTTGGATAATTTTAGAGTTGACAACACAGACAGGATCAAAAGAACCAAAACTTGATACCTATAAGGCAATAGATCCACGAAACCTAAATCAATATGTATCTAATACTCATGATAGTACTCCTGACATCTTAAGCAGTCGACTATCTTTTGTCGACGATGGACCATCTTGCCAGATTATCGTAAAGGCTATTCTTAGAGTAGAAAAAGAGGGGTATCTCAACAATCAAGATCTAAAAGATGCATTAGGCCGAGCTAAAGGAGCCGATTTAAGCAAACTACCTGAAATACCGGTCGCTATAGTACCAGAAATGAAATCTAAAGAGATCCGCCGTGGATTAGTTGATATAGTTATGCAACTATTCGAGCCAAATAGTGACGGAAAGACATCGCTTCAATTGGTAGAGGAGGGGCTGGAAAGATTATATGACAGAATAGGTGTCACTGAAAAACGTAGTCTAATGAATAAGGTAAATAATGTGATGGATGATCTGATAAAAAATCACCTTCCTGAATATCTCGAATTGACAAAAGAAGGCAAGTATAAGGCTACAGAGAAATTCAAACAGCACCATAAGACGATGGGACATATAGCCTCTAGATTGGGGGACTGGGCTGCTCCAGGTCCACAAAAGACTTGGGATGACTCTTTTGCTTCCCGTTAATTTGAAATATTCTTTTGGAATCGTTAGTATCTCCTTTCTGAACATAGACCAATCCACAAGATATTGTTTCTTTGATAAAGCTTTTAAAACTTTTTGAAAGAAAGGGTTTTTTTTATTCCTTTGACACCATTACCTCTGTCGCTTTTATCACAGCTTCTACTTTATCGCCTTCTTTCAAGCCAAGCTCATCCACCGCCTCTTTTGTTATCATCGCAGTGATGACCGAGGGCTTATTGATTTCGATTTTCACAGTAGATGCAACTTCGCCTTTCTCTATCGCCTTTACAACACCAGCCATTCTATTCCTTGCACTTATCGGCATTTTTATCACCTGACTTCTATCTACATACACAGCTCTCTTTAAGTACCTATGTATGCTACAAAAACACTAATCGCTATTTGGTATTGGGCTCAATCCAAAAACGGCAATTTATCTCGTTTTCTGTAAGCTAGAGCCTGGCATATGGCGATTACGTTATCCTCTTCATTTTTAACGTTGATTGTGTATGTTCCGATTCTGCCTGATCTGCTCACCTCTCTCGCTTCCGCATATAAGACGTCTCCAGTCGAGGGAGGTTTTATATATGTGATATTCATACTGAGCGCAACCGCCACAGTTCCATGTGAGTTTGCAGCCATTTCAAATGCTTCATCGAGCAAAGAAAATATCGCGCCGCCATGTGCCATACCAAACATATTCTCCATATCCGCATTAAATATCATTTTGACTTTTGAGTAACCGGCATCTAATTCCACCGGTTCTATTCCCATTTTCTTTGCGTATGGTTCCTCTCTAACCCGTTTAATTATAGAATTGAAAATTTTATCACCCATTTTTGTGTCTTGTATATAAAGTATAACTTCTACCTATTTTATTTAGGACGCAGATTTACACAGATTTACACGGTACAGATTTTTTTCTGTGTTAATCAGTGTTAATCAGTGTCAATAATTTATTTTATTGGAACTACAAATACCTGTTTACCGTATCGAGTTTCATTTTCTTTTCGAAACCCGTTTTTGGGGTCTTCCGACCGAAACAAATCCCGAGTGCCTCGTGCAATGCAACCTGATCAAGATTTACTGTATTTTGTTTTATCGCTTCCGAGATGTCCATATATTCTACAACACCATTTCTTACACCTGTAACAGTAGCACCGGTAACATTTTGCATCAATAATATAACCGCTCCTGCACCGCATTCTTTACCGAAATTAGCATCATAAGCGGACGAATCGCCGCACCGTACCAGGTGTGTTGGTCGGAGCACCCGGATTTCGGGTATCTCATATTGACCCTGAACATACATGTGCACCTGCTCCATGAATTGTTTCATCTTCTCATCATTTTTCATTCGTTTCTTTAGTTCCGCTTCTATTGTCTTTCCAGAACCCGCAAGAGGATAGTGCCCAAATGCATCGGAACCTCTTGCCTTATCTATTAAAAATCCGCGCTCGTCAACGTCATCTTCAGGCTTATTACCTTTTAGTGCTTCAGAAACGACAATCAAATAACTGCCGGCTTTTACGTCTGAGTTTTTTATTCGCTCGGTATATTTAGCAAACATATGTTCGTAAATAATATCGAAATCCGGGGCAACTTCCGGTATAATTATACAGTCTGCATCGGCTGCAATACCGCCTCTAAAAGCGGCATGCCCTGCATATCTGCCGAAGACTTCTAAAATCATTATCCTGTTATGGCTTCTTGCAGTGGTTCTGAGATTTGCAGCCATTTTTGAGATGGCGTTAATTGCGGAGTCGCCGCCAACGCTATATGACTGAAGATCAAAATCCATTGTTTTGGGAACATGGTTTATTGCAATGCCATTATTTAGTAAATCCAGAGCAACAGAGCCGGTGTCGTCTCCGCCACTTACTACTAATGCGTCAATAGAATGTTTATCAAGTCCTTGCTTAATCCGATCATATTTAGTTTCATCATCTAATTTTGAGATTTTCACTCGAGAATGCCCTGCTTCAGATCCTGCTATATTTGAATGAAACAAACCCATGCGAATATAATCTAGACTGATTAGATCATCTGTTTCAAAATCAATTAGATTGTAGAGCCCGGCATAGCCATTAGGTATAACAACATTTTCCAGGCCATAATAATTTGCCATTGAACTCACTCCTTTGATAACTGCATTTAATCCGCCGCAATCACCTCCACTTGTGATTATCCCTATCTTCTTTATTTCGTTCATACTACTCAGCATCTTGTTAGAAGTTAATAAAGTTATAAAGGAAACAGTGTAATCATGATTCCATTCATCTAAAATCCTCTAAAAACTTCCTTTCAAAAAAGAAAAGACAAAGAACAGATGCCCATCTTTGGCAGTTGCTCGCGCAGCCCAAGCACATACTCGATCTCGCCAATGTGCCCGCTGTGTGATGATATGAACAGAGGCACTGCGATTGTCTTTGTAACGCCCGCTTCATCGAGCTTGTCCACTGCAATGTTTATCGTCTCGTTCGGCACGAACTCCATGCGTGTTCGGTTAAGCTCACTTTGACTTATATATATAATTCTGAAATCCCGGGTAGTTTCATATATCTTTTAGACCCATTATCCACCCCACCATTTCCAATTTGATCCAGTATTACGGTGTAACACGTTAAGCATTCCTTGCATTTGGCCGGGAAACATTTACAATCGGCCTTTTCTCATTTTAATAGCTAATTCGCGCACTTTCTCAAAGTCCTTATCCTTCTGCGATTTGAAAAATGCGTGCAGTATTATTCGCACCACCTCCGATTTTGTCAGTTCAATGTCTCTCGAGTTACTCGCAATGTATTCCACGCGCTCTGCGATAAATTCATCTACCCTTGTTAGTATCACTTTATCCTTTTTCATTTGATTGTTACATTGTAACAAATGATATATAAGTTTTTAAACGTTCAAATCTAACAAATTAACCCTAAAGAAACAACATCTGTTTTTGCAAATATACAGTTATCTTGGTATGTTTAAATAGAATAGACTTACAAATCCCCTTAACCGAACACGCATG
>QBUN01000274.1 GCA_013180565.1 Candidatus Methanophaga sp. GoMg3.2
ATATTAGTCAACCCCCCAGGATCGAAAATAAGTGTCGCATTCGCGCGAAAGCCCACGCTTCCATTGGGATTAGCATACATTGCAGCCATGCTCGAGCAATCTCATAGCGTAAAGATTCTCGACAATTACTTAGAGAATTTGAACGAAGAACAACTAAAGAAAAGAATATCTTTAGTGAAGCCAGAAATAGAGGGAATAACTTCAGATAGTTTCTCATTTTCCTCTGCTGTTGAGATCGCTAATGCTGTAAAAGAGGTTGATAAAAGCATAATAACCGTGATAGGGGGTCCTCATGCAAATGTATTCTTAAAGATGCCCCAAATAGGGCTTCATCCCAAAAGTCAATGTAGACCAAGGCAACACCCTGCAGATTATCTCAGGCGGGGGTAAGCTATTTCTTGTTGAAGAGCATATACACTAATCGGGGGATTTCGGGAGTTCCTTACCAGTGCCAATTTGGAATTACTGGCAACTTACCCAAAGGGGGATTCCCAAATCCTTTGCTCTTTCAATGTAGAGCACTCTTTTAATGTTATACGCCAACACTTTTATTGCGAGTTCTCTCCGCTTTAGCCAACCTTTTATGCTTTTGATGTCGGGACCAAAACACCTTTTGATGCATGAGAACACAGCCTCTACAATGCTTCTTACGTGATACTCGTCCATCCATTCGTCTGGATTGTCCGAATATGCCTCGAATGATATTTGCCATGCCGGATATCCCTTCGCCTTACCCGTAGCGTTTGTCTTGAAGTGGAGGAAAGGTTTCCCCCCTTTGTCCGCCACCGCTTGACAGTTAACGCGAGAGGAATACGCTTTATCGCCGGCAGCCTTGCGAATGCGGGGTAAATCTCTGATCAGCCGTTTGAATTGCTTTGCATCGGCGCCTTTCCAATCCGTTGTTATGAAATGCCAGATTATCTCCGTATCAACGTCAATGACGATGTGGAGCTTGAGATAATCTTTTTTCTCTGATTTGCGCTTTATTCTGATGTCAAACCACTTACTGCTCGTTTTAAGGCTAAATCCAGAGCTGTCCACTGCGACGTCCATGCCTCTTCGCCTCATTTGAAATGTAACAAGCCTTGAAATCAGCCGAATGTACGACATAGACATTTTCGGCATTCCTCTCGCTATAACACTATGTCCCGGCAGTTGTTCGATGTCGAGGCGTTGCGTTGCGAGCGTGTTTGACTTGAAGTATGCTTCTATGCCATCGTACGTCTTACAAAGCGATACTTTCATCAAAACACAGACGGCGACGATTCGTGGATCCCAGCATGGACGACCGAACGAATTGCATTCCCATGGAGCGTTTGCTGTCCTTACTGCACCGATTAGGGACAGGAGAATAAGCCTCTCGAAGTCACGATTTACTTGGTTGGCGACCCGCGGAGAAATTCTCTTCTTTGGCTTTCCCATACTGAAATGTTAATGCACAATTTTAAATACGCCTCATTTCATATGCACGTCCCATGGTAAAAGAATGCTTTGGTAAAAATCCGAAGGTTACGCTACTGAAGATCCCTTAGTTTTGGGATGAAGCCCCCAAATAGCAAAAGAATTTGTTGAAATGATAAAAGATATTTCTGGAAAAATCAATGACATTGAATTCGGGAGAAGCAAAAAAATTGATGAATAAAAGCAGAATCTTCGAAAATCACCCTCGTTTACACCAAATTGCCAGCAACTTACATCGAAGAATGCAATATCACCTACACAGAAAGAGAGGATTGAGCTGCAATTTACTTGAAGGTGTTTCAATAAAAGGCATTCTTGGGAGGGATAACAATTTAGAAGCCTTTTTTGGATATTATGATAAATCTCCATGGAGTTTCGATGATAAATATTACTTACTTCACATTCTGGATCGTAGACACAAAGACAAAGTTAAGATAGCCGTTTACAACTGTGAAAGTGGAGAGGTAGAATGTATTGATGAAAGTCCGGCTTTTAATTTCCAACAAGGAGCAATGCTTCGCTGGTTGGATAGAGAAAGTTATCACTGCATTTATAATACTGTAGAAGACAAAAATTTAGTGGCAAAAATCAGAGATGCCGTTTCTGGAGAAGAAATTAAAACAATTCCCCTGCCTATACAAACAATCAATTTTGAAGGAACAGAAGCACTGACACTTAATTACAAGCGTCTTGACAAGATAATACCACAATACGGCTATGGAATCAATGTCAAAAACTTTTCAGGGGAAATGCCTTATGAGGAAGACGGTATATGGAAAATAAATTTAGAAACCATGAATTCCGAGATTATAGTTAACCTCGCCCGTTTGATTTCTCTTAACCATAACAAGACAATGGATAAGTCACAGCATAAAATAAATCACATAATGTATTCTCCTTCTGGGAAGAAATTCTCATTTATGCATAGATGGGTTGGACCCTATGGGAGATTTCATAGATTATACACGGCCAATGCAGATGGGTCCAAACTTTATTGCTTATTCGACGAGTTGGTTTCTCACTGCTTTTGGCTGGACGATGAACATCTTATAGCCTGGGGAATAAAGGAGCCGCTGGGGGGAAAATATTTCCTTCTAAAAGATATTTCCAATGACTTTGAGATCGTTGGTGCAGGTGTTTTAGATATTTATGGTGACGGACACCCACATGTTCATCCTAGTAAGGAGTGGATAGTTACAGATACTTATCCCAACAAGGCATGGAGTAGAGAATTATTACTATATAATCTAAAAACAAATAAACTTTTTGTGGTGGGATCTTTTCTTTCATCCTGGAAATACACTGGTGCTTACCGATGTGATTTGCATCCAAGATGGAACTCTGCTGGAACTAAAATCTCCATAGATTCTGTGCATGAAGGCTATAGAAATTCCTATATAATAGATATACCAAAATTTTTGATAGAGTAAGTATGGAAAAACTTATGCGATATGCAGTTAGAAAATTTGAGAGAACTCCAGGCAGAATGTTCAGACGATTGATAGAAGAGATTAAAGGTGGCGAGTTCACGGTAAGCACTCTGGTAAAAGGATTTAAATTTTATTTTTGGCATTGAGTTGCACAACTTTAAGTATAGTCAAGGACACAAATAATTGGACAAATCCAGTGAAAATGGTTGTTTATTCCAGTAGGATTTTAGTGAAGTTCGTAGTTCTTTTATAATATTATGGGTAGTATTAGCCGTTTTCTTTTCACGTGTCTGACGCCAGCACTCTTCAACGGGGTCAAGATCGGCAGCACCTGTTGGCAAGAACATGTAATCAATTGTATCCTTGTTCTCTTTGAAATAGCCCACAGCAAGATTATTTTTGTGCCACGTTGCTCTGTCAAAAATGAACAACACTTTCTTATAACGCTTGTGCATCCTTTTTACAAATTTTAACACTTCCTCTTTAGTCTGACGACTCATTTCTTGGTAGTGAAACTTTCCATGCCATGTTAGAGCGCCGCCCACATTTATTGCCTCTTTCGAACCATTCATGTAGACAATTGGTGTCGTCCCTTTACGAGCCCAACATGTACGTCTGTCCGCATCAATTGTAAAATGAGCCTCATCCATGCAGATAATCAAAATGTTTTTACCAAAACTTTCGCGTTTTTTTTAAACTGCTCTTTGAACTCGTCAACTGTACTATAACGGTTATTTTCCAAATAAAGGTAGGACATTTTAGCATACCTCTTTTTATCAGATTATGTTTAATCATATATAACATTTTTGATTATAAACTCCGTTGATTTGACCTCTTTCAAAGACCCATCATCCAACTCGATATTAATCTTAAGAAGCTTTGATTTAAGATCCAAAACACAAAATACGAACAAGTTGATTAGGTCTTTTGGCAATTTTATCTCATGCTTCAGAATGTCAATGAATCCGTATTCTTTATCACTGCCTTTATCGTTCTTTCGCCTCACAATCCGTAAAAAATAGATTTTGTCCGCTTTGAATTGTTCGACACACTTATTTTCCAGATTCATGTCCTTGAAATCATCTATATACTTAATGTCCTTCGCTTTGAGTTCCGGATTATTTGAAACTAACCGCGAATATTTCTCATAAGCGACATTAAAATCCTTGATCTTGACATCAATCTCCTGTTCATCGCTGAATTGCAGTTTATTCCAGAATTTCGTTGAAAAGACGCTGTTAAATCCTTCCACCTCCCCGTTATTCCACGGGCTTCTCGGAGCTACGTACAAAGGATAAACGCCCAGATTAAGCAGGAAAAATGCGAGTTTGCCAATGTGTCTCTCGTGCGGCAAATTAGCCCCGAATGCGGAATCATTGTCTATTTTCAATATTTCCGGGATGGGGTGCGTCTTCCAGATCTCTTTCAATGCCGTTATCGTCTCTTCAGTAGTCTATCCCTCAATTCTTGTTACTATGCCCCTCTTTTCCGGGCGGATGTATTTGCATGAGAGGAAATTAATTCTGTTGTCAGAGCCTTTGAGATACCTCGGACCGATAAAATCAATGCTCATCATGGTTTTACCCAGTTTTGTCAGGGTATAATCAGGATATTTCATGTATTTGCTCCTTCCTCTTTTCTTCTTTCCCAGGCTTTTTACCAGTCCCGCCTCATTCAATACTCTGCCTACAAAAGATATTGAGACACTTTTGTCTGTTTTGGCTTCATAATTTTTCTTGACTACATTAGAGCCGATGAAATAGCTGTTTTCTTTCTCTAAGTCTTTTCTTATATTTATAATTTGCTGTTTTGTTTCCGGCGTGTATGTTCTTGATTTCCCACTTTTCCAGCCTCTGTTGTCGCTTGATATTTCGCTTTCATCCATCTGCACCCATTTACCTACACTGTCTTTGCTTGCCAGTAAATACTTGGCTATTTTACGGTTACTCCAGCCCTTCTCGTGCAGTTCTTTTGCTTTCCTTCGTTTCAGGATTAATAATTCTTTTTTCATTTCGGACACTTCTTTTACATATGCTTTCTTTTCCTATAAAAGTGTCCTACTTCTATGTGGAAAATAACCTATAACAAGTACTTTTTAAGCATATAATCCGCAGCAATATCCAGAACGTATTCCCAATATTTCCATCGTTTAATGAAGGCACCTTTATGCCAAGCTTCGACCCCTCGCAGTGTAATCTTGACTTCCACGGTTTCATTGGACATCTTTTTATTCATGTGGTACCATTTCCCTTTAAATTTAACTTTGCCGTTTTGTTTTACTATTCTTTCTCCTTTTTCAAAATACAGTTCCCGAATCACTCCTTCCCGTTCTTCATCGGTCAATGGTTTTGCTTCTACGTCTTTCAATACAGATGAAGCGGTTTTTCCATACCGAGCCCACTGCCCCTTCGACTCGTTTCGGAATCGGATATATTCAGGAATCGCCTTTTCCACACTCTCTATATCCCAAAACTGATATTTTTTATAGAAATATTTCCGGTCCTGACTGTGAGCTCTTTCCTTCTTTCCATTTCCCTTTGGATTCTCTACCTCGGTTGGGACATCTATGATGTCAAGCATCGGAAGCAACCGAGAAATGACACCATTACCGTACTCGCCACCGTTGTCGTGATGGAATAATTCTGGCTTGCTATGTGACCTGAAAGCTCGAAGGATGGTTAATAACACGAAATATGAATGCTTCTTTGGAAATACGCAAAGGGCCATGTAGCCTCTCGAGTAGTCGTCTTCAACAGAGATTTGATGTATTACCGACCTGTTCCCAAGCGTAACTTCCAGGGTGTCTGCGTGATACATGACGTGAGGTCTGGGTTTTTCATAAAATTTCACTTTCTCATCAATTTTTTGGGATTTGTACCGCCCAGGGTAGAGAACACGCAAAATGCTCATCGTAGAAACATGAACAGTAAATTCATTCGAAAGCAGTAAAGACAAGTTCCATGGACCAAGTTCTGGGTATTGATGGGATGCTTCTTTAATTGCCTTTATTTCCACATCAGTCAACGGTTCTGTACGCCTGGGATCGACGTTTGGATTTCTCTGAGGGTTCGTCAGAGGGTTCGTATAGGCATTGAATCTTTCACGCTTCTTCTCTACTTTTTTAACACCTTCTTGTAGGCTTGAATTGTTGTCCTCTTTTTCTCCGTCGTTTTTTTTGAACGTCGTC
>QBUN01000273.1 GCA_013180565.1 Candidatus Methanophaga sp. GoMg3.2
TGCGAGTGCAGTGTAAAATATCTACAATGACGAATAAACAGTCTACCAGAATTGCTCCCGGGAATCACATCCCATTCTGTCCCGGTCCAGTGATAAAGTCTCAAGCTATCTTCTACAACGTTGGTAACATCATCATTGGAGTAGCTTACATTCAAGAAAATCCATGAATCCGCAGTTACATTCGTTGCGTTCACGTATTTACTGATGTTCACCATTCCCACGGGGTCTGGTTCTGGAGTTGTTACTGACTTTATCTCAATTCCATTATCATAAATGAACGAAATCGTAGTTGAGTCGCTGCTTATCGCGAGGTCTTTTATTTTGTTGCTGTGCGAATATTCGCCGGAGTAGAAACTGTAATTGGCGTTGTACAAAGCGGTATTATTAGTGAGCGTGTTGTTGCTCGAAGAATACAGAGTGATACCGTAGTAGTTCGAGTTAGCAGTGTTGTTAGTGAGCGTGTTGTTGCTCGAAGAGTCCAGCAAGATGATGCAGTAGTTGTTTGATGCAGTGACATTTTCTATCCTTGAATTAGTTGTGTATGCAAACAGTACTCCATTGACATTCTTTGTTAATGCTAAATCTCTCACCGTGATATTCATGGAGTTCACGACACCTACAAAGCCTGCATTACCTGGTACCTGCTGATTTTGCTGATTGACCCAGTAATAAATTGGTTTTCCATCCACCGTGTTGCTTGTATCTATATTTTGGATATAGTAAAGGAGATTGCTATGACCCAAAAGATCATACATACCCCAAACGATAAAATTGTAACTGTTTCCAGACATTGTGTTGTTGGTTAGATTATTGCCACTCGAGCAATACAGGTAGATGCCCTTCTCGTTCGAGTTAGCGGTGTTGCTCTCCAGCGTGTTGTTGCTTGAATACCCCATGTAGATGCCGCGGTTGAAGTTGCTCGAAGCGGTGTTGTTGGTAAGCGAGTTGCTGCTCGAAGAAATCAGACTGATGCCAATGTCGTTGTTCGATACATTATTATCAGAAATGTTGCAGTAAGTCGTATTATTAAGCTGTATTCCAGCAGCAAAATATGGTTTTCCTGCCGTCGCTCCCGTAACCGTGAATCCTCTTATGTTCACATAGTCCGCGCTCACAATAAAGACACCGCTCGTATTTACCAATGCATTCACGATGCAATTCGCGGAGCCGTTCTCAGATTTTATGGTTAAATGACTCACGGTCACATCCACATTCTCGTTGTAAGTTCCATCTTTCACGCAAATTGTATTTCCAGCAGTTGCATTATCAATCGCATGTTGTATAGGCGTACTGCTCGCATTAAAGTCAGCGTCAGCACGCCACCAGCCAGTTTCATTTACGCAAATATCTCCACAAGTGCATGGTTGGTCACCTGCACCTGCAACCGCTGTTGTAAACATTGCAAGCACAGAAATAACTAAAATCGCGGTCACAAGACTTTTCTTTAAAAAAGAAACTTTGCTACGCTTTACTAAAGAAAAAAGGTTTTCCCTTTCTTTCGCTTTCATTTTTTATTTTTCACTACCAAAAAAATTAAAAGTGGAAATACATAAAAAGCTTTTCGGTTTTTATTTTATGAAAATGCATTTTCATGCAAGTTTTTCTTTTTTAATTTTTAAAACTTCCTTAATCGCTTTAAATCCCTTGTAGCACACATATAGAGCCAGTATTAATATTATCGAGGTAACTATCATTAATTTGTAATCCCCGGTTGGAAGATATACCCATCCAATGCTATAGATTGCAGCTACCACAGTAGTGATGAGCATGAATATCATTGGTATCCCTGTATACAAACTCGGTCGTTTGGTTTTTATTAGCCATATTGTAACGGTTAACAATGCAAGTGCTGCAAGCAACTGGTTTGTAACTCCAAATGCTGGCCACCGTGCCATAATGGTTGTATCCCCACCATAAGAGGTAAGGGTTAATGCGGCTGCAACCATAACTGGTATGGCTGCGGCTACGTACCGGTTTAACTTCACGCCATAGTTACCTGCAAATTCGGTTAATGCATAGCGTGTAAGTCGCGTTGCAGTATCCAAAGTAGTCATTGCAAATGCTACCACAACTAAGGTCACCCATGTTTCACAAAATCCATAAAAGTGCTGGCAACCAGCCCCATATTACTGCTATTGCAGAACCAACAATTGGGGCAACGCCAGCGATAGATGCGTAATGATGTCCAAACAACGTATATTTGTTCGTTGGTACATAGTCAATATCATCCCTCAATTTGTGTGAGGGTGTTTCTCTATCAGGATTTAACTGTAGTATTCTCTTGGATATAAAGGTTGCATAGAATTTGTATGCAAGTAGGTACAGTATTAATCCTACCAGCGCTAATATTATCGAGTTCATTTATTTTTAGTAATCCTCCTTATCGTTATAAATACTTTTTCTTTTTGCAACTATTTTTTTATCTCTGAAGAGCCCGGAACCAAAAAGGCATCAGGACTTCAAGCAACATCTGAGCAATGTTTATTTGGGAAAAAAGAACGCTTATAAAAGCTGCTTTTGCCATTTACCCCATACCATTGCTTATTATTCCTTTCGTGCACAGTGTATGGTTATTTCTAATTCCAACGGTAATCTTTGGCATCGCAGAGGGCATGTGCAGACCAAGTATTCAAACCCTCTTAGCTGGATTTGCACCTATTGAACACCGTGCCACATTTATGTCCATCAAGGGGACGGTGCGTGGATTAGGAGCACTCTTAGGACCGCTCTTAATGGCTGCAATTTTCATCATCGGCGGATATGAATGTATGTTCTTCGCCTGCGCCGGCTTAACATTTGTAATGCTTATCATGGCTTTGGTGGTATTAAAGTGAATCTCCTATATTGCCAACCATAGCAGAAGATCTTGGAGCCACTGGTTTTTGGATGGGCATGATTCATATCTTCTCCTTTGTCTTACCCTTGGAGCGGTAAGATGCTTTCAGCTCTTCCAAATCATAGACCATAAACTCCTGGTTACGGAATACTTCTTTACCTTCAATGCTCTCCGCTATAATGCCATAATACTCCCGTTTATCTCCTCCTTTTACATGCCATTCGACAAGCTCTGCCTTATCTCTAAGCGCATTTAATAGCTTCTCTGCTTCCCGGTAGCTCAGCTTTCCCCACTTTATCTCAAAAAAAGCTATCTGCTTTCTTTTACCATTTACCGCCACTATATCTATCTCCTCACCCTTATGCCACCACCTACCAATCTTCTCAAATCCGAAGGGTAACAGAAACGGAAAAACCTCATTCCTGACAAAATTCTCGAATTTTTTGCCCACGTAGCTGCTTTTTTCTCCTTCGTGCAATCTGAAAGCACCCCTTTCTATCTCTTCTCTATGCTTGAACACGAAATTGAACCAGAAATCAAAGATGCTGTCCTTTATCAAATATATCCCCCTTTTTTGACTGCCCAAGATGGAAACATGTCTCTCGATAAAACCCAATCTGATAAGGTTCTCAAGATATGGATAGATGCTTCTCGTTTCCATCCCTATAAAATTCGCTATCTCCGTTGGTTTCGTATAACCGTAAGCGAGGGCATTGAGAATGGAGAAATAAGTCTTGAGTTCTTTAAACTCCTGCGAGATTATAAAATAAGGCTCCCGGTAAAAGTATCCGTTCTTGCTGAAAAACTCCTTTTCAAGAAATTTATCCAGATTGCTGTATTCCGAAGCTTTCAGCAGATACTCTGGCACACCACCAATTATCAAATAGAGCTGGAGTGCTTCCTTGAAAGGCATTCTGACAAACTCCTCTGCATACTTAAACGGCAATCCCTCCAGAAAAATATCCCGTGTCCTCCGTCCATAAAGCGGTGATGCATACGAAAGCACCTTTTCACTCATCAGTCCAAGCATGGAGCCCGAGAGAGCGATAAAAACAGAGGAGGAAGAGAATTTCGTATCCCATAACTTTTGCAACACACTGAGCACTCTGGGGTCACTTCTGATGAGATATGAAAATTCATCTATTATTAAGTAAAATCGGTCTTCAGGCATATTCTTCGCTAAATAGCCAAAAAGCTGTTCCCAATCCTTTATCTCAATCGTTCTGAGCAAAGGGTCGTTAAAAAATTCCGCAATCTTCTCTTTCAGCCCATTTATCTGGATCTGTACAGAAGATTCTTCTGCAATATAGAATATCCCGTTCCTGTTTTTTGTCTTTGTAAATTCCAGCAAAAGTCTCGTCTTGCCTATTCTTCTTCTTCCGTAGAGTACAATTAACCGCCCTTTTTCTTTCGCCCACTCTTCTTCTAATAGCGAAATCTCCTCTTCCCTATCAACAAATTTACTAATCATGATTAGTTCTAATCATAATTAGTCTTTATATTTATTTTGACTGAAACCTTTTTTTGTTGCAACGTTTGATGTAATGATATGGAAAAACGGACATTGGTTACCCTGTACTTTACTATATTTGCTGCGATATTAGGGTTAAGTATTATTTCTCCTATATTGCCAACCATAGCAGAAGATCTTAGAGTCACTGGTGTTTGGATGGGTATGATATTTTCAGGCTATGCTATTTCCCGTGCGATTGTTATGCCTATTATGGGTGGATTATCAGATAAATATGGAAGAAAGATTTTCATTGCATCAGGGCTGCTGCTTCTTGCAGTGTTTTCCCTCCTTTATCTCCCAGCCCATAATGTCTATACGTTCACAGGAGTACGATTATTGAATGGTCTGGCTGCAGGAATGATTACTCCCATTGCCATGGCATATGCAGGAGAGGTAGCCCAGGAAGGAAAAGAAGGCAGAGCTATGGGCACATTTAATATGGCATTTTACCTGGGACTGGCAGCGGGACCTCTTTTAGGAGGTATTCTCTGGCACTTATTTGGAATGACATCGGTATTTTATGCGATGTCCGGTGTCAGCGCATTAGCATTTTTGCTTGTGTTACCTTTCTTGCCGGAAGTAAAGAAACCCAAGGCGAGTAAAACAGGAGAACATGTGCCTTTTAAAACCATCATCAAACACGATGCCGCAAAAATAATCCTTCTTATAACTCTTATCACTGGATTTAGAACTGCGGTACTTATGTCATTTTTGCCTTCGCATGCCACAGGTTTTCATATCAATGTCGCGCAGGTAGGAATAATCATTTTTGTTGGCATAGTATTTACTGCTATCTTACAGCCTTACTTTGGTAATGTGGCGGATAAGTTGAGTAAGTATAAGAGGCTGCTGCAGATGATTATTGGCTCGTTTATTGGTACAATTGTATTATTTATGGTGCCCCTATGTAATGATCTCATTACCCTTTTACTTGCCAATGTTCTTATAGGTATTGGTGCAGCAATATCAATGCCTGTTGCAACAGATGTCGCCGTAGTAATCGGTAGAAAGGTGGGGATTGGCTCCTGGATGGGTATATTTAATACTACAAAAAGTCTCGGTATAATAGTTGCTCCTTTAATCTCAGGTGTGGTGATGGATTATTTAGGGATAAATTCTGTTTTCTATTTCGCAGGTATTGTATCTTTGCTGTTTACTTTCATTGGTTGCTATTATGTTTGGAAGTGGTCAAAGGTCAATAAACAAGGGTAACTTTTTTTAAAGCTATGCCTTGCCGTTTCTTCCTTTCTTTAACCCTTTTTACCACGGTAAGGAAGCCACACCCAGAAATAAGCAGCCACAAGACCAATTAACGACAATGTCCCTAAATAGCCTGCAACGGGCCATAGTGTGCCCTTGATATATAAGTTCATTGTTACAATTGAAGTGAGGGCGGCTGTGCCAAATAACCCAACCGCTATTAGGGCTGCGGTAGGCGCTGCCACTTTCTTAAATTTTGCCAGAACGCCCGCATTTGCATTTGGGGACACCAACCCGGCAGAAAAAGCATAAAGACTCAGGACACCAACAATGCTTGCCACCCCCGATACATTCAGAATCGCCAAAAGGGTAGTGACAACTGCAGTACAAAAAGCCAGTAGCATTCCGAGGAAAATGATTTCTTCAAGATCTATCTTTTTAAGGAGTAACCCGGCAACTATAAGACCGATTAGATACACACCAACTGTAGGGATGGCAAAGTAGG
>QBUN01000412.1 GCA_013180565.1 Candidatus Methanophaga sp. GoMg3.2
ACTATCTGATAGAGGAACTTCCGGAGGAGGAATCCTCAATTTATAAAATCCTGAAATTAGGGTTGAAGCAGTTGAAGATAGAAAGAGCAATAGAGAGATATAAGAAAGGCGGCGTGTCTCTGGCAAAAGTCGCGGAGTTAGCTGGTATTTCTATCAGGGAAATGATACCTATTGCCTATGCCCACGGATTAGAACCCAAGCTCCAGACTTTGCCAGAAGTTGATTAAAGCATTGGAAGTAGGAGCTTTGTGATTGATCTTATGGGACAAGCTCTAAAGTTTAAATACAGAAAGGGCCTAATTAAAACCATGAAAAGAATTATCATGTTTAAGGTTTATAAAGGTGAGAAGTATTATACTGCGGAATGCTTGGATTTGCCAGTAGTTACCCAGGGCCTGACTTTAGATGAAGTTGTAGAGAACGTGAAGGAAGCAACAGCTCTTCATCTTGAAGGTGAAAACGTAAGGGAATGGGATATTCTTCCAGATTATTCTATTTTGGTTAATCTTGAGCTTGAACCGGTTCATGTCAAAACTTAAGCGCCTCAGCGGAAAGGATGTTGTAAGAATTTGTTCACGATTCGGTTTTGAAATTGCCTCTCAAAGAGGAAGCCACGTAAAATTGAGAAGGTTCTTATCTGATGGAACAAAGCAAACTTTGACCATTCCTATGCATGAGGAGCTGGATAAAGGCACTATCAGAGCTATTTTCAGACAGGCTTTGAGGTTTATTCCAGAAGAGGAGCTGAGATCACCGTTTTACGGATAATTGTGAGAAAATGCTGTGAAAGAGAAACGATTTGATAGCACATGAGTTAATACGATGTAATCTCCCTTTCTCTGGTGAAATCTCACAGTTTCAGAGCGATAGGGAAAGATAAACTTCAGTTGATTATGATTTATTCGCCACCTGATAAGGATAAGAGGTAAAGGAATGAAGAAGGGAGTTCTGTGAAGTTGGTATGAGCGTAAATATTTATATACAAAACGCATCTATTGAGTATAATTATCGATTTACAAGATTATACGGAAGAAATAGATACGAATATCCTACAGAAGGGCGGTCTAAATTTCCTTTTGATCCGGAACGGGATAAGAGAGTTAAAATAAGTATTACATATGGAGATAAAGAGCAAGGAAGAAAAAAATACCACTGGGAAGCGGAATTTGATCTACATCAGGAGTGGCTAACTCCGAAAAGAGACATCAAATAGGAAGGTTTTGGCTTTTAATCTAAGTGTGTCGCGGATAGGACTTAATCTTCAGAAGAAAATCTGAGCGCCAGCAAGTTTGTAGAGGGTTTAATTTTTCAAGAAGTCAGAAATTATCATGCTATGAAAAGGTGAAAGCGTTAAACAGTACAGGATAGGTATACTTTTCTAAATCATCTTTTCAATCTCATCCACATCAATCTCATTTTGTTGTGACTCTTATTAACACATATTGTAGATATTTTTCGTGGTTGTAAAGTTTTTTTTGGACTCTCTCAGAGGAATCAAAAAATTTATATAGCCCCTAAATCAATATTCATATCAAACAAAATGAAGAAAATAGCCGTTGTTTTAATTCTATGCATCTTGGCTGTTGCCATAGGATATGTAGTGCATCAAACACATTCGTCAACAGAATTTCAATTAGGAGAAAGCGGGATAGCTAATAATATAGCTTTTGTAGTTTTCGACTACGAATTTTCTGAGAGTTATATAAGCGAATATGGGAGGATAGCGTATCCTGCAGAAGGTGCGAAGTTTCTTTGGTTATATGTAAAAGCTGCGAACCTTGGTGAAGTAGCTCAAAGAATCCCCGATGACTGGGATGTCGATATACTTTACAGAGGAACAACGATTTACTATGATTATGCCAGCCCAAAAGAAAGAAAGATGTACCCCGAAAGGGGGACGATATACCCCTATGTTAGCGAGGAAGGATGGATCGCATACCAAGTACCTAAGAACTTTTACATATCAGAAGCTAAAGTACGTGTGGATTTCCCTCCAAAGGCAGGTAAAATCTTTGGTGAAAAAACTTTGACATGGTCTTTTGGATCTTAATTAAAATATAGGAAGCAGTAAAATGAGAAGGATAGAAACCGTTTTTAAAAAAATCGTCAATCTTTTTTATACTATTCGTATTTTTTAGTGCTCCTGTTACGGGGTATAATTGGACGCTTTGGCATTCCTTTGATAAATCTCAATATTCTGCTGATAGCTATGGTGAAGCTTCTATTGCAGTTCAAAACACTGGTACAACCATGATTCATATAAAAGAGATATTAATAACATTTGATTTGATGGATGGATATCCCGAACAACCAAATACCTATACAAAAGATGGAGACGTTTATTTGGATATAGAAGATAAAAAGGATCTTGGTGACCTTCCTTTTCCTGTTCCTTCTACTGTTTCCGCTGGCTATCCTAGTTATAAAATTGGTGTCGTTATGGAAGAGCTGGTTGAGGACTGGTCTGGGCGTAGATGGGTAGATAGGGGTTGGGTCTGGAGATCACTAACTTACTCCGTCAATATAATCCCTGTTGGTTTAGTTAGTGTGTCTTCAACACCAAGTGGAGCATCTATTTATCTTGACGGCACTTACAAGGGAACAACACCAAAAACGTCTTTGATGTTCCTGTTGGAAATCATTCAATATTGCTCACCAAATCACGATATTATGATAAAACAACGACTATAATTGCTGTACTTAATCCGGTTGCTTATGTGTCTGAAAGCTTGGATGCCAAAACTGGTGAAAATGATATATCTTCTGACCCCTCCGGGGCAATGGTATACTTAGATGATAGCTATAAGGGGATAACGCCTGTTACGAGATCTGATGTTCCAGAAGGTTATCACACGGTTAAACTAACTAAACCAGGATATTGGGACTACTGTGAGACCTTGTATGTTTCAGCTAGAAGTAATGAATTTATATTGAAGCATCTGAGTTTGACACCCACGCCAAGACCTAAACCAAGTATACAAACATTTGGAGCTATTTTTACAATTGCAGGATTATTAGCAGTGGCATATCCTTTTAGGAGGAAGGAATGAAACAAACAAGGGTTAGAATTACAAGCACGATTGTGAGCAATACGATAATTAGTGTCAATTTCTTTATGCTTTCGGTCAAGGCTTCTATTTTATATGAATTTGCCAGAGTTATACCGTTAACTCCTAAAAAGTATGCGTCTTGATTATTAGGTCCTTTTTTCTTTGATTTTATAAAAACATGGTTTTCAAAGAAGTAATCTCTCATTTCTTTTTCTGGTATATTTTTTTCTAAATAACCATAGTAATAATAGATAGGAGTGCCCCTATGCATATCACTAATCATCTCTTTAAAGATATCAACCGCTTCTTTTTTGCACATAATTTTATGATACTAATACAAAACTAGATATATTTCATTTTTTCTATTATTTATAGGTAATCCTAAGTCTATATAACTCCCAGGCATCATCCAGATGTCTCGCGGCTTCAGACGATGATGAAGAAATGCTTTGGATTTATGTATGGCCTGTGTTTGTAACGTCACTTTGTTTTGTAATATTCTATTTTTTGATAGGTATATTTCTCAACAGAGCGAAAGAAAAATTAGGGGAGCAAGAAAAGGAATTAGAGAACCGATTGGCACCATTAATAAGAAGTTACAAAAAGGTAATAGACGAAGCGGATTCAGAAGAAGTTAAAGTTAGGAAGATACTAAAGGAAATACTTGAATCTACACCTATAGATTTAGTACCGACAAAGATAAAGGAAATTATGGATCTACCGGTACGGATAAAAGAAGTCCGGCGTAAAGGTAAAAGATTGACAATGCTGCATGTGTTTTTATCTTTAGCTTGTGTGGGTATGGTAGTGGGTACGTGGTGTGCATGGATGCCTGCGGGACCGACATATCCAAAAGAAGCAGAGCTACCAAAACCATATTATACCAATATTCACAAGTATGGCACTTGAAGTCTTGAGGATTTAAAAGAACTACTTGACCATTTTAGTTGGACTCGCTCTTACGAAGAGGGTGTGTTCGACTGTAGCGAGATGAGTGCATATATGGAATGGTACTTAGAAAATCATGGTTTTGATACCATTATCGCAGTAAGCTACAAAGAACACCATGCATGGGTAGTTGTAAAGCATTTAAAGTCAAAAGAGGGTAAATATAGAGATTATCCTATAGAAGTAATTACACCAGAACCATAAATTCGTTATCAAGGGCAACGAATGGATTTCTACGACTGCCCCGATCAAATATTTAACGATATTTATGAAGCGATGGCATCGGAATATCCCTGGATATACGATTGGTGGGATGCGTAAAAATCGAAGGGGGACAAATAAGATGAATAAATCTGTCTTCATTTGTTATGAAACAACAACAGGACTGGATTATGCTAAGCACCTCAAAAAGGCACTAGAAAAGATAGGTAAATCGGCTTTTGTAGCTGTTGAGGACATAAAGAAAGGGGAGCCAGGGCGAGAAGACATCGATAAAACCATAACTGAGTGCAAATATTTTATTGTAATTGTAACTGTTGCAGCTCCCGAGTCAGAAGAAGTGAAAAGTGAGATTGATCTTGCTCAGAAGTTTGACAAAATTATAATACCTGTAAGGAAAAAGAAAATTCTAGGTCATTGCTTTCAAAATTGCCTGTAATAAGTGAACTTCAGCAAATTGAATTCGAAAATAAGGAAGATCTAGCTCGTAAAGTGATTTCCGAAATATTTAAAAGGGAAATGGTAAAAAGTGCAAAAAAGGATCAAAAAGAACCGCAAAAGCGAGAGCTAGAACTAAATAAGAAAGACGCAAAAAAGCTACTCAAAAGATGCGCAGAGAAAATTATCACAGATTGGGAAGAACCAATAAAATCTGAAAGTTTGGAAAAGGAAATGAATATAAAAAGAAAAAAACTTCACGACAATGGGATTAAGCTAAAAGAAGTGGTTGCAGATTACGAAGAATATCTCCCAAGCGAAACTGTAAAAGAAGCTCTTGATATTGCGAGAGATATGAAAGAAACGAGTAAACTTAATGTTAGAGTCCATATTGTAAACAAACCTGCTCACGAACAACCTGATGTAATATTTAAAAAACGAGGGGATAGAGTTGTGGAACGAGCAAAAGAACTCATCAAAAGATTATAAGCATCTACACAGAGATGGGGAGTGCGTTATGCCCTTGTGCTTAGGTTTTCAAAAAGCCACAAACAATAAAACAACTTTTATATGTGTAGCGAACCAAAGATCTTAATATGCCAGCTTTTGCTTTCAATATATATCCCAAAGGGTTTGGAAAGCAGATTCAACTTCAAGATGCATATAGTGTGGGCCGGACAATTGTTGAACAATTTCGGGGACGCATTCGGCAGTTCCCAGGGTTTAAATCTTTGAGGGGCCAAGTAGAAGGATTTTCAATATTACTCTATTCTGAGGATAATATTGACGATAGAGTTAAAATAGAGGTCGAATCAAGCATTAACTTAAAGGAAGATGATTTTGTTGATATTTTAAAGGGTTTTGAACGTTCTGGCCATATATGTTGCTGGCGCCCCTGTGAGCCTGATAAGAACATACGGGATATCCAGCTTAAACTTTTAGCTACCAATCTACGAGAGGCACTTCCATCGTCAGATCCTTATGCCCTTTCTGAAAGTGATTGGGTTGAACTGGTACGTTTTATTTTGAGATTGAATTTTGATATGAGCAATCCAAATCCAAGAATTGATCAAATACTTCAATCTTGGAAAACGATAATCCAAACTTGGTGCCCTTTAGGTATTCCTTTACCTTTACGTGACCAATTACGACACCTTATTTTAAATCCTCTTGGTCCTGTTTCTGAAAGAAAAGTTTTGCAACAAATATAACGGAAAAGTATAGAAATGTTGAAGATTTTGATTTTTATGTGTTGGATTAAGAGAGCACTCGCAAATCATTCCGAGCTTAATGTAGGTGGGAGCTTGAAACGTTTCACTCATCAAATTATAACTCCCTCTTTTATTGCTTGACGAACAATACTTATCTCTTTTCGCTTCTCTTCAAATTCCTCAGGAGTGTAGCATAAAAACCTTTTCTTAGAAAGAAAACTTTACCAAAAGAAAAACAAAAACAAACGTAGGTCATACTTTATATACAAAAATATAGAAGTGTCGACCGGGATTAATGTCTACGCCCTTCTCTTCAATGTGCTCAATAAAGAGTGGGAAATCCTAAATCCTAAACTTTCTTTCTTTTCCCCACTATCCTTAACAATACAAATATAACCAGACAAATCGAGATTAGCAGAACCGAAATCGGCCTTGCGCCTGGTATACCAGGTAAGCCAGTTAATCCGTAAGAGGTGAACCGATCACCAATCAGTATAGACGCAGAGCGTGGGAATGAGGCAATAATCATTACCGCTGCGAACTCGCTTATTCCACGTGCCCAGCACAGGATCGCGCCACTGAATATGGACGGAGAAGCAAGCGGAAAGGTTATTTTAATGAAAGTTCGCCATTGAGATGCGCCTAATGAGCGTGCAACATTCTCTAATCTCGGATCTACCTCTTTAAACCCCTCTCGTGCTGCATCCACTAAAAATGGAACACTCACAAAGAGCATTGCAACCACTATGCCAGAAAAGGCATCTATAAATGCAATACCTAACTTCTCAAACGGCGCACCTATCACCCCATATCGCATGAACACACCGTATAATGCAATTCCGGCAACAATGTGCGGAACCACCAGGGGCACATCCACAATACTTTCTATAATGCTCTTACCAACGAAATCCTTCCTTGCTAAGAAATAGGCTAAGGGCACGCCGAAGAAGAATGCGATCAGTGTTGAACAAATCGCAGCAGAGATGCTTATCCATATTGCCATTAGAACTACGGGATCTGTTGCGGCATCAATCAACCCGGAAATGTCTTCTGCCTGCTTGTAAAACATGTTCCCAAGCGTAATAGCGATAAAAGCGATGAGAAAAAGGCCCAAAAGGAGAAAAAGGATAAATATCTTCTCTCGCTTTAGTTTCGCTATTCCTGACCTTCCCAAAAGTATTTTCATCGCTCCTATCCTATTTCTTACTTTACATCTTTGTTTCTTTTATAACCACCGATCTAAGTTCATCAGGTATCGCATCAAATTTATCAGTTACCGGTGGAATTGTCGGTTGCTCCAAGTCACCGAGTACTCTCTGCCCCTTCTTGCCTATCACAAACTTCACAAACGCAACTGCAAGTTCGGGCTGTGGCGCGTTCTGAGGTATTGTCACCCCATAGTAAATCGGTCTGCCGACTCGCTCTGTATCAACAGCCGAAAAACGTTGAAATCCCAATCGGACATTTACTTTCTTGTAGTCGTCTTCATATTCCATAGAACTCAAATCTATCTGGTCCGGCAATTCCACAAACCGCAAGCCGTGTTGTTGTGCCACGCTCTTGTATTGAAAGGTATAATCAAGCCCACCGTACTCCAGCAGTGCTAATAGTTGCACGCTTCCTCCCCGTACAACCACTTTTCCCGCGTGTGGCTCAAATATCTCAGGCACAAACACGATGTATGTATCGCCTTCTTTAGTTACCGAGATAGTAGGCTCGAAATTACACGCGATTAAATCATCAAAAATCGTGGGGTTATCGTAGTACGATTCCGCGAGTTGGGTCACCATCAAGGTTCGGTATCCGCACGAGTCCAGCGTAGGGTTCGAGAACCCAAACTTCACTTCCGGTCGCCCGAGAATTTCATACCAGTTCGATTCCGTTATCTCATCTGCGTATTTGCTTTGGTTATTATACGCGATGACCATCTGATTCGTTGCGAACTTTACGTACCAGTCCGTGTAGTCTTCACCGCTCGGAGTAGCATACATCATGTCAGGAATCAATGAGTAATCGGCAACCGCAAGCACATCCACTTCCTTATGTATGTCTGTTACCTGCCGGATCGCCTGGATACTACCATGCCCCTCTATCTGCACGTCCACACCCGGATGCATGTTTTCAAATTGCTTTTCCAGTTCTTCAAAAGGCACAATCAGGCTTCCTGCATAGATCACTTTCAGTTTCGTTTCTTCCTGTTCCTGTTCCTGTTGCTGGTAAATCGCAGTGCTTATAACTACTGCAACAATTAACAATACCAGAACTGCAATGTGTATAGTTTTCATCAGTTGTGATTTTACGTTTTATTTTGATTCTTGATAGCACGAATCGCTATTTTATCCACCCACTTAATCCAGTAATGACCTTCAGTCAACAGTTTATCCTCAGACACAATAGCGAGCCTGAGCGGTCTGCCATCGTCCTCGGAAAGAGATGCACCGTCTTGTTCATACGTCAATATCATCTTTAAAGGGCTATGTGGCATCTCCTTAAGAGTTGCAGGTTCATACGTGACAAAATCGCCTTTGACCTGGTCATATGTGAACACCATCATATACCCGTCTGGTGCAGATACCCAAAGGGTGTTTGAATCGTTAATACCTCCAACAAGGGCACATAAGTCTTCCACAGGGACACCTTTACATTTGAATGGGCCATTTATCATGCCAACAGTGCTAAAGAATCCGCCATAACCCGCGTAAGAAGGCATTGCTTTTAGTTCATCAAAGGCCACTACTTTTTCCGCCGTGCCAATCAACGTCAGGTTCCAGTTGATCTTCTCTTCGGGCTTTCCAATAGGATACATATACATAACGGCAGCAATAGCTCCGATGCATATCACTGTAATAACAAATACAAATCCGATAATTTTGCGGCTTTCTTTCATCTCGCCCTCCTCCTTAAAGCATAAAAAGCCAACATCAACCCTGCAATTGCAACTACGACCTCAAATCCGGGTACTGGACTTGATGTAGGAGTGGACATAGATTTCGCGGGACCCCCCTCTTCGCCTGTGTATCCCCCGCGGTAAATCCTTATCTCGTCTACCCATTTCACAGATAAACCCCCGGTTGAAGGATACAGGTCTCCGAAGAAGTGCTGACTATTTTCAGGTAAGCATTCGCGCATGTCCCAATTGCCGAAGATGTGTTTACCCTCGGGATTTGATGAATTATCCGCAAAGAATACTAGGCGCATTCCCGTATAATAGTCGGGTGGATACCCCTTTCCCTGACGCTCACCGACTTCTGTGTCCTCACCGTTATACCAGCATAGAACTATCGGTCCCTGTCGGGGTTGCGGTTCATAAACGTTTGTATAGCCGAACTCTACATGGTAACCGTCCGGTGCACGAACCATCACTTCATCGTCCAGAGACATACCGCCGACCAAATCGCATAAATCCTTTATGTTCGTACCTTTTACGGCACCTCTATCCTTGAAGTTCGTCGTCTCGTTCTTGTCCCATTTATCGCCTTCAAATACCGGCCCCTGATGGTAGTAATGTGTTACTCCATCGCCATAGACCGGTAAATTCTGCGCCAGCCACTGATATGTTACCGTTGTCTCGTCTAAGGCCGTTCCAGCCCCGGTATATAATATCACGTGCACTTCCGTCGTGGGTGCTGCTTGAACAAGGCACGCTGCGAATACCAAAAGTAGAAACAGCGAAATCCCGTACACTATCTTTTGGTTCATTTTAGCGTTTTCCTCCGTTTAAGCACGTAAGCACCCGCAACAAATCCCGCGAATACGAATAAAGCTTCAAATCCCGGTGCTGATGGTGTTGGCGTAGCGGTTAGCGCGGGCGTTTCCGTGGGTGTTGGTGGCGCAGATGGCACGGGCGTAGGAGTTGGGCGTAGTGTAGGAGATGGCGAAGGCGTTACGTTTACTTGTGGCGTTTTTGTGGGTGTTGGTATGGATGTCGTTACATTTGACGTGCCATTCACAGTTCCGTTTGCCGCTTTTAACGTTGTCGTTCCCGAAGCAATAGCGATAAAAAACCCTGTGGTATTGATCGTTCCAACTGTTGTATTGCTATTTGTCCAGTTGAAAACAATATCGTCCATTTCATGATTGTTTTGATCGTATGCGGTTGCATTGAACTGTTGCGTAGCGTCACGGGCATTTACAGTTACCGACTGTGGCGAGACGTAAATCGCTGTTAGAACGGGACTAAACTGCGAGTCACCGTAACTATCACTGCTATACGTCATATCTCTTCTATCATCTTCATGTACCTGTACCGTTACATGCACCATACCGCTTACGGTTCCGTTTTCTGCTCTTATCGTGGCAGTGCCTGCGGTTTTTGCGTCAAATAAACCGTTGTCGTCTATTGTCCCAATGTATTCCGCGCTGCTCGTCCACGTAAATCTGATAATTGGCAGTTCATTGCCATCCGTGTCGTATGCTGTTGCATTGAACTGTTGTGTCTCTCCCTCGTCCAGTGTTATGCCCGCAGGTGAAACGGAGATAGCACTTAATTCTGGAGGTTCTGTACTGCTATATATGAGTATTTCATTTACGTACTTCATCGTATACCCGGTCGTAGTAGGATAATCAGGATATTGATAGTAGTGCCAGTAATCCTCAGGCAGACATGCGCACATATCCCCGATGCCAAATACGTGTTTAGCCCACGGATTCGTGGCCGTATCGGCGAAGAAGACCAGGCGCATGCCGTTAGAATAACCGTCCGGCACGTACCCACAGATCTCGCCGCTTTCTGTGGCATCATGCGTATACCATGTCACAACCATCGGACCCTGTCGCGGATCGGGTTCGTAAACGTTCGAGTACGGGAACTTCAAGTAGAATCCATCCTTCGCCTTGACCTCAACCGTATCTCCTTCAGACATGCCTCCGACCAGATCACACAGATCCTTAACGTTTGTCCCTTTTACGGCACCCAGATCTTTTCCCTGTACATTCATATCCTCGGTTGGATTCCTGTTGTCATAGGTCTCATTTGGGTGTACTTCATTCCAGTAGTCTCCAAAGATAGGCCCCTGGTGGTAGTAGTGTGTCACACCGTCACCATAGACCTCGAGGTTTAGCATCATCCATTCGTGATCAACTGTCGTTTCGTTCAGTAATGTAGTGCCATCGTTCGCGTACTTCGCGATATGCACCTCGGTAGTGCCTCCTGCCGACACAAGTGGCGTTAAGAACAGCAGTCCAAAGCTTAGGTATATTATCATTAAAAACAAATCTTTTCGCATTCGTTCCACCCCCCTCTAATCACAGGTATCCAATCCGCGTATCTCTTTGTTAGCATAGCGGGGCATGAACTGAGGACCACGGTCTCAAATACAGTATTCTGCGGATAAATCTGTGTAACCTCTTTGTTATCTGCTGAGACGTCCGCGACTTGTATCACGTTCATTGTTGCATTAGCGCCTTCGATCGTTATCTTAACGTATCCGAGCGTATGTTCAAAGCTGTTCTGATAACCCGGTATCTTAGCCTCAGCAAGCGGATACAACGGCGCCCCACCACAACCTACAACCACATATTGAATCCCTTTTTCTTCATATCGCTCGTAAGCATGTACGTGACCATTGAAGGCGGCATTCACACTATTATCTATGAAAATATCTTCCCACACTGCGTTCTTCCTGCCACCCCCATGGTGTTTATCCGAGCTGTATATCGGATGATGGAACGACACGAATTTCCAGGTTGCATCGCAGGCAATATCGTTTTGTAGCCATTCTGTCTGCTCGGTCATATGCTGCGATACCCCGTCATTACTGTCAAGCACGGAGAAGTGTGCATTTCCGCAATCGAACGAATACCATTTTGGAACACCAAAAGTTACGTAGTAGTTTGTATGGTTATCCTCATGATTACCAAGCACAGGATATATGGTCGTATTTGCCAGCATCGCCCTGCCGGATTCGAAGAACCTGTTCCATTCTTCCTGGTCATTTCCTGAGCAGACAAAATCGCCGGTGTGCAGCACGAACGAAACATCCTTTTCACTCGCTATACGGTCTGCAACGAGTTTGTGCCTCTCCATCTGCGTGAATAACGGGCTTTGCGCTCTGCTATCGCCGTAAACGATGAATGTGAACGAGTCGTCACCGTATGTTTTGAAGTTGTGGTCGCCAGTGTATTCATGCCCTAATATGAGTTGATAATGGTACACTGTGTTCGGCGTCAGGTTCGTAATGTCAAGATGGTGCAGTTGCTTTCTTTCTGTGTCTGTAATTGTATGGTCATAGTCGCCATGTTCTTTGTAATACCCTTCTGTTGCATACTTTACAGTTCCTGTGGTTGCATTTTCCGTCTTCCAGTTGATTGTCGTTGAATCCTGCATAGTGCCTGTGATGTAAGGCCCCCATAGTGTGATTGGTATGGGCATTGTCGCCCCATTCAAGGCATACTCTGGCACGTGCACTTCTGTTGTGGCGGCCTGCACGGGGAATGCCAAAATCAGCACTGCTATGCCAACCATTACCCACGCACACGCATTCGCATCTATCATCATCGCACTGCGAACTTTCTCGACATAACTCTTTTCTCCCTTTTTCATGGTGAAATAAAGAAGGAGGCGGTGAACCACCTCTAAGACTAGTTCTGCCATAGCTTTATTACGGGGATAACGTCCAATTTTATCGTAGCTACCCCTTTGACCTGCAAACTACCCGATACGTTCGCTCCCACGAGTTTGAGCGGCCAACTTGAGTCGTCTTCTGGTATATGTGTGCCATTGAGCGTATTCGCAACGATGTAGTTGCTGTTTCGGATCGTATCTCCACTGTCAATGGTCACGCTATATCCGTCACTTGCGAAGATCGTGATGTTGTACCCTGCTGCAGCGAGTGTGTCATTGTATGCACCTTCTGAATGAGTGTTCTCATCATCCACCCAGCCGCAGAGCACCCAGAGTGGCAAGCCTTCCCATGCCCTGCCCTTGCTGTCCGTATATCCGGCTGCATGACCGCCCATAGTACAAGCAAGCGCCTGGTCGAAGTAGGACTTGCTAATCGTGTCGTTGATGGCACCTTCTAACGTGAGGTTCCAGTCTGTCGCATGTGCCGAATATATCTTAATGGAATCCACGTACTTGGCGGAAAGACCGGCACATGACGGATACTGTACACCATCATTCCAGTAGTAATGCCAATATTTATCGTCCATGCACTCATGCATATCCCACAGCCCGAAGATATGGTCATCGTCACTAGCAGTAAAGAATAGCCGCATTCCGTTGGAATAGTCCGGTACATAGCCCTGATCATCTGCCCACCAGGCAAGGAAAGCCTCTCCCTGACGTTCCCGTTGTTCACTCGAGAGTTCATCAGTGTAAATGTTTTCGTAGCCCAATGCTGTTTCATATCCGTCACAAGCGACCAGCTCGATTTCAGTCCCTGCACCCATGCCTCCGACAAGTTCACATAGGCCCTTCACCGAGGTCCCTTTCACTACCCTATCAATCTTATAACCCCCGGGATAGGTCTCGGCCTGATCCCAGTGGTCTCCTTCGGTGAAATCACAAGCCTCAAACTTGTAGGCAGTCGTGCCATCGCCGATGACCGGGAGGTTCGCCTCCATCCACTGGTAGGAGACATTAGTCTCGTTCAGAATGGTGGTGCCATCCGTATCGTACTTGATGATGTGGACCGAAGGCACCTCTGTTGAGCCACCAAATTCTGTCAGTTCGATCTCAACAATGTTACCTACCCGGCTTCCTCCTGATACTTCACTGCCCACAAGCCGGAGTGGCCAAGGCGGGTGTGAACCATCCAGGGAGAGCGGCTCACCGTTCAGTGTGTCTGCCACGATAAACCCGCCGTTGCGTGCAACATCCGTACTTGCAAATTCTTTGGCATAGCCATCACCTGCTTTCACGATTATCTTGTAGCCCATAGCAGCTTGATTGTCGTTGAAAGCGTCTGGACCGTGTGGTATTCGATCGTCCACCAAGCCACAGAAGAACCAGAGCGGCACGCCTTCCCATACATCGCTTGTATCAGGATCAGTCCAGGTCACACCATGACATGAAGGATCGGCTGCAGTCTCATATTCGGCTTGGGAGAGTACATCAGAGATCTTGCCAGTCAAATTGAGGTTATAGCTACCAGTAGCAGGTGGCGGAGTGATAAACTCAACGAGCTCAATCGCGACAATGTTGCCGATCTTGTTGCCACCGAATACTTCTCTGCCCACAAGCTTAAGCGGGAAACTACCTTCTTCGAGTTCCTCCCCGTTCAACGTGTTTGCCACGATATAACCTCTGTCGCGTGCAATATCACTATTAACAAAGTCCCTGTTATATCCATCACCTGCAATCAGTTTGACCGTGTAATTTGCAGTTGCATGGGTGTCGTTAAACGTCCAGTGGCTTGTGGTCTCAAGGTCATCAACCGCTCCGGCGAGGTACCAGAGTGGAATACCGGTCCAGGTATCGTTACCGTCAGTGTAAGTCACGCCATGACAGGCAACTGCTTCTTCAAACTCCGCCTGCGTAATAACGTCCCCGACATCACCAAGCAGCTTGAGTTCCCAGCCTTCCGATGGTCCCGGGAGACCCACAAGTTCGATCTTAGCTATGTTTCCTACTTGCTGCCCCCCTGTCACATTAGCACCTTTGAGGTGTAGCGGCCAGCAGGGCTTGCCTGATGATGTGTTTATCGGAAGTTCCGAACCATTGAGTGCGTTTGCAACGATATAGCCATCGTTTCGTGCGATGTCCGCGCTGGCAAGGCTGGTACTCCAACCGTCACCTGCAATTACTTTTACCGTGTAGCCGTCAGCAGCGAGTATGTCGTTGAATGCATCTGGACCATGCTGTATTTCATCATCTACCCACCCGACAAGGTACCAGAGTGGAATACCCTCCCAGAACTTGCCGGTATCGGGATCAGTCCAGTTAGCATAATGACCACAGGCAACGCTCTCACCAAACGCTGCTTTTGCGACTGTTTCTGTAACCGCGCCTACAAGTTCGAGATCCCAATCACTTAGCGAAGTATTCACCGTGATCATAACCGCAGCAATAGCATCTTCAGACCCGTAATCGGGTAACTCCACGTTGCCGTAGTAGTAGTATACTACATCTTTATCTTGTAGCGCGTAGATATTCAAACCTTCTGTTTCCGAATTACTCCAGTCATCCAGGACATGATCATTTACCGAGCAACTCCAGGCCCACTTGTCGCTGTCCGACTTGTTGTATCTATAATCCCGGATGTCGTCAAGCATCAGGATACCCTTTGACAGGTATTTCTTATCAGTGACGTTGTAGCCAAAAGCACCTGCGGTCGCAGCCGCATCAAGTGCTCCCAGAGGCGTAAGGTTGTTAACGGAATATTCTGTTCCCGAGTTATATGCTGTCTGGGTGAAGTAGCCTCCCGTAAGTGTGACCGAATTGTCGAAGAAGACATCAGAAGCAGCTTCCGTGCTGTAAATTAGAAGTTCACTGACGTGCTTTACAGACAGCCCACTTGAGGAAGGCCAGATCCCGGAGTAATTATGCCAGTATTTTGGTGCGAAACATTCGTGCATGTCCCAATTGCCAAATACATGCCAGCCCCAGGGGTTCGTACTGTTATCTGCAAAGAAACTGATACGCATTCCCTCATAATAGTCGGGCACGTAGCCCTCTTCTGCTTGCCACCAGGTCAGAACCAATGGACCTTGCCGTGGCTGTGGCTCATAAACGTTTGTGTAGTTGAACCGTTTGCTGAAGCCGTCAGAAGCCTTGATTTTTAGCTCGTCCCTCGGAGACATGCCACCTACCAGGTTGCATATATCCTTAACATCAGACCCTCGCACCGCACCGTAATCTCTGTTCTCTATATTCTGAAACTCAGCCGGATCCCACGGATCGCTGTCATTAAAAGTAGGACCCTGATGGTAGTAATGCGTGGTCTCATCCCCGTAAACCTGCAAATTCGCCTCTAACCACGTGTAATTTACCATCGTTTCGTTCAGCACGGTAGTACCGTCAGAAGCATATTTTACCACGTGCACCTCGGTTGTTGTCGCTGCTGCTACCAACACGGGAAGTGCTAAAAACAACAATCCTATGCCAACACATAACATTACCCATAACGTTCTTCTTTCCATTTTTTCTCGTTCTCCTTTATCCATTGTATTTTACATTCGGATTTTCACGCCGATATGTAAACATATACCACTCGGTATAAAAAGATTGTTGCTTTTTTCGTACAGAAACGCAGTTTAACGAACAAGATAGAGTACCCCTTAAGGGAACGAGAAATGCAAATAAGCGCAAGGAATAGACTTGAAGGTACGTATTTATCTATCTACTGTAAGGTAAAAATCGAAGTCGCCCGCCCCTCGACAATAACCGCGATGATAATAAAAGAGGCAGTGGAAATGAATTCACAAATTTGATGCTGGGTGCTTAGATTTAAGTATTTATGCCTTTACGTGCTTCGCGGGCAGTACCTTTGAATACCAAGCACGTGGGCAGGTCCCGCAGCGGCGGTGCCGTAAAGAATGACTGGCTTACCGCAAGAAAAGAGTTCTTCAAACGTGTTATTGACAAAGATCGTCTCGGCTGCAAACCAACAAGCCATATCTTTGGTGACTCGTACCTCTCTTTGACCTATCCCTCTATTTATCTACCACACTGTCCCATGCCCTCATTTTTGCAATGCCTCGTATTCTCTACCTTTTTCAGTTGTCGCAGTAATGTGTTCAGTGTAGAGACAAAGACCGCCCTCTGGAAGTTGTCTTTTAGCTCCAGCGCAATCACATCGCTTTTCCCTTCTGGAGTGGATAATCCTTTTCTTTGGGATCACCAAGCTTGACTACATTCGGCAGTTTTGCTTCGTTATTCGTCACGGATAAAATCATGTATCCATCTCTGGATCTCATCAATATTATCTTCGTATTTTATCGCACCTTCTAGTTCAATATCGCCGACGGAAATCTTAGGTATTCTCTCCATCTTACGACCCTCCACAAGTATTAGATCAGGATGCACGATTTTATTCAAAATATCCGCAATTTCCTTCAATTCCATCCCTCGCTTGAAGATAAACGCGGTCTCATCAGGAGAAGACGCCACGACCACACTTGCACCTGCTTGTCTATGTTTCCACGTATCTTTACCCTCGGTATCAATCGAGAACTTCTTTGGAATGTTCTTTATTGTCGCAATTTTATATCCCTCATTTCTCAACCGCCTGATCAATTTCTCAATTAGGGTCGTCTTCCCGCTATTGTGATACCCACAGATACCGATTACCTTTTTCATCGCTCCATCACCAGAAACTCAATTGCATCCTCAAACTGACTTACCTTCCCTCCGCCCTCTGCAATCTTCTTCATCATCCTCTCCGCGTCCACCACCCTTATCCCCGCAAGCATATCCACGCCGTAATCAAATAATACCGGTGACATTGGCGTACTCGGCCCGATAAGGATTGTAAGCCCCTGACTCAGCTCCAATAATCGCTCAATTGACTTGTTTATGACTGAGGAACTCGTTATCACGGCGATGTCCGCCTTCGGAATGAAGTATTCGGATGCAGTGTCTATAAAATCGCCCTTTTGTGGTTGCTTCTCGATTACCCATAGCTCATCCGCGCGTTTCCGTAATTCATTCACTTTCGGGAAGTGACCAACCATTGCTATCTTCTTGCCATCCGCATTTTCAAGCAGGAAATTGAGCATATTTAATTCCTTACCTCTTGGCTTAATCAGCGAGTTGATCGCCGCGAGACCCACGCCTGCCTCGATCATGTTCCATGACTTCGCATATTCCGCGAGTTCTATTGCCGTCTTCTCGGTCAGTTTCCCTAAATCTCGCACATTATATCCCGGTAGCGCCCCCAAATTCTTTGCCACGCCGCAGTTCCCGCTCAAAACGCCGATCCAGGCATAGCCAACGTGCACATCACTCACTCCCGTATCTTTATCTCTCACATCAGAAATCAAATCGTCTATCAGTTTCATGATTTTATCCCTTCCACCAATAGGCAAATAGTCTTTTCTTTTTTAAAGTAAAATATAGCTATTTGACTTACGTTATGATCCGACTAATATGAAGAAGATGAGTACTGATGAAGCAATACTTACCAGGATGCAGATGGATGTGTTGAAACTCAGGAACGGAGGATATACTCAGGATGAGATTACCAAAATAGGGGGGACAACGGAACAGAATATCACTACAATCGAGAAAAGGGCATGGAGAAACGTAAGAAGAGCATAGAATAGAGCAGAGATACGTATAACCTATGATAGTCTTTCTCTCGCAACGAAGATACGTGAAGTGCTTATGGATAAGATAAGATAAGATAAGATAAGACATTTGCTCGCTGCATTCCACACAAAAAACGACTCCCTTTTTCGCCTTTGCTGGGATCGTAATGCGCACATATTCCCGCCTCGTCATTGTAATCGCTATCTTACCGTAATCCGCGATTTGCAATTACCGTGCATTTACTATATGCGTTTAGCTCCGCTATGAGTTCAAGTACATTGTAACCCGGCCGCACTTTAAGGGAACACCCAGTAAATAGTTTACCCATTATTTTTGATGTATTTGGTTAGCAAACCACAAGATCACACAGATTTTCACGAGAAAGCGATAATAGTAATCGGATTTTAATAAACTATTGGCTATCCTATCCCTATTAACCATAATCTCTTGTATCAATCTTGTGGAATCTCATGGTTTTTAAGATTCGCTATACAATTACTTTTTGATAAGTGTCATAGACACGAATTTCACAGAGTTACACAGACGCTACTCTAAAGTTCCGCCCAAAAAATATTACGTTTTTACGGGTTCATAGAATCAAAATTTTTTATTGTATCGAAGTACTTAAAGAGTGCCGTCTATATAGAATTCAGGTGATAAAAATGCCAATAAGTGCAAGGAATAAAATGGCGGGTGTTGTAAAGGCGATAGAGAAAGGCGAAGTTGCATCTACCGTGAAAATCGAGATTTCTAAGCCCTCGGTCATCACGGCGATGATAACAAAAGAGGCAGTGGAAGAGCTTGGCTTGAAAGAAGGCGATAAAGTAGAAGCGGTGATAAAAGCAACAGAGGTAATGGTGTCAAAAGACTAAAAAAACCGTCCGTAAATAAATAGCAAGAGCATTATGAAAGTAATACTACAAACAAGCTTCTACATCCTATAAGAACCCATATTAGAAACCAAAAGATGCAGAGGGCGAAAAATGAGCGATGATGTTCGGATAGGGGTTATTATATGCGACCGCTACCGTATGTGTGCCGGAGGCAAATGTCTAAGGGCGCTTAAGAACAGGGAGGGTGCATTCAGCAGTTATAAGGATAAAGAAGTGGAACTGGTCGGATATACTGTGTGTGGTGGCTGTCCCGGTGGAAATATCGAATATGCTCCAGAAGAGATGAAGAAGAACGGTGCAAATGTGATACATCTTGCTACAGGACTGGTCGTTGGATATCCACCATGCCCTCGTGTGACGGATTTTCGTAACTTTATCCAGGCGAAATATGGGCTTGATGTTGTAATAGGAACGCATCCGATCCCCCAGAACTATTATGAGATACATAAGAAACTCGGGACATGGAACTCTTCGCGATGGACTAAGATCATTCAACCAACTCTTGCAGATGAAAAGACCCGTTTGTTGTATGATTGAGGTTAAAGGGGTGGAATGACATAATGCTGTATTTGTTAAAGATAACATTTTATAATTTTTTACTGTACCTAGTTTATGAAAAGTAGATACACAAGTCACATACCCCGTACTTAAGGTACAAGGCCTGTACTTAAGCACGACCGCCGA
>QBUN01000272.1 GCA_013180565.1 Candidatus Methanophaga sp. GoMg3.2
TTTTAACGAAATTGTAACCTACGCATGGAAGATTGGGGACCCCGGCATTATTTTCTTGGACGAAATCAACAGACATAATCCCGTTTCCGCGGTTGGAAGGATAGAGGCGACAAATCCATGCGTAACTGCTGATTCATGGGTTATGACTGCTGAGGGTCCAAGACAGGTAGAGGAATTAATTGGCAAAAAGTTTGTTGCGATTATAAATGGCGAGGAATGGGAAAGTTCAGAAGAAGGATTCTTTGAGACCGGAGTGAAACAGGTTTACAGATTGAAGACAGCAGAAGGATTTGAATTGCGTCTGACAGTGGACCATCCCATTATGAGAGTGGAGAGAATGACAAGGTATAAAGTCGAGGCGCAATGGAGCAATGCAGGGGATTTAAAGCCCGGAGATAAAATCATCATCAATAATCACCGGGATTTTGGTAATTCGAGCGTTAAGGGTAAATACGCAGAAGGTGAGGGCTATTTAATTGGTTTGCTCTTAGGGGATGGGACGATTAAAAAAGACAAGATAATCCTTTCCTCATGGGGGGACAGTAAAGGCGTAAATCCCGGAAAGAAGGCGATAACAGAAAAGATAGAAAAAGCTTCATCCGATTTCTGTAGAGGTCTACTAAGGGGGTTATTTGATGCAGATGGCTCGGTTCAAGGAAATCAATCGAAAGGTGTTAGTGTAAGACTGGCTCAGAGCGATGTTGAGCTCCTTAAGGCGGTTCAGCGTATGCTTTTACGATTTGGAATATTCGCGGGGATTTATAGGAATAGGAGAGGAGAAAGGAAAGTGAAAATGCCCGATGGTAAAGGCGGAGTCAAAGATTATATTACAAAACCTCAGCATGAATTGGTAATTTCCAAAGAGAACATATTGTATTTCGCGGAAAGGGTTGGATTTAGTGATATTGAGAAAATGGAAAAACTTGAAAATGCTATAAGGAACTACAAGAGGAAAATGAATCGAGAACGATTTGTAGCATCCGTAGAGGAAGTAGTACCGGATGTTGTAGGAAAGGTTTATGATGTTCAAATTCCGGGAATAAATGCTTTTGATGCCAACGGTTTTATTGTGCACAATTGTGGTGAGCAGCCGCTATTGGCTTACGAATCTTGCAATTTGGGCTCGATAAACGTTTCAAAATTCGTTGAAAACGGCGAAATCGACTGGGGAAGGCTTAAAGAAGCAGTTTGGATTTCTGTCAGGTTTTTAGATGACGTCATAGATGTGAACAGGTATCCATTGCCTAAGATAGAGGAGATGACGAAAGCGAACAGGAAGATAGGGCTTGGTATAATGGGATTTGCAGAACTGTTAATCAAACTTAAAATAGCGTACGATTCAATGGATGCGCTTTCGGTGGCTGAAAAGCTAATGCAATTCATTACAAATGAAGCTCGGCAGTGTTCAACAGAACTCGGGCTTGAAAACGGGTCTTTTCCTAACTTCGAGCTCAGTGTTTGGTCTACATACGATGCTATGCGAAATGCTACGGTAACCACCATCGCACCAACAGGAACAATAGGCATAATAGCAAATTGTTCCAGTGGCATTGAGCCTTTATTTGCTGTTGCTTTTGTTCGGAATGTAATGGGCGGAATGCTAGAGATAAACAAGCTGTTTGAGGAACTAGCGAAGCAAAGGGGTTTTTACAGTAAAGAATTGATTGTAGAGATTGCAAAACGTGGCTCGATACAGGATATTGATGGCATTCCCGAGGATATTAAAAGGGTGTTTGTTACAGCGCTGGACATCTCGCCGGAATGGCATGTACGAATGCAAGCGGCATTTCAGAGATACACGGACAATGCCGTCTCGAAAACAGTGAATCTGCCGAGCAATGCTAGTTGGGGAGATGTCAAAAGGGTGTTTTTATTAGCGTATAAACTTAAATGCAAAGGTGTTACCGTTTACAGATATGGTTGTAAAGAAGGAATTCTATCGCTGGAAGTTCCAAAACTCATGCTTGAAGAATACGTTTGCGCTGATTCGGAATACACAGGCGAGTGCAGGATTTGTTCGGTATAAAGAAACTTTCATGACGGATACCCATGAGCATGAAAATGAGTGCCTTGCTTCATCCCATGCACAAATAAAATCTAAACAAAACCTAATCCAAAATTCTTGCTTTTTTTATTTTAAAGGGTATAGCGAATTTTCGATAAAAATTTTGCCAAATATCTTCTATATGGCCTTATTTTCTCAACTTCTCCGCCCTTTTTTCCGTCATTTTATGAATAGATCATTTATAACCTATATTTTCGTGGAAAAGCACCAAAAAAGCTTCTTTCGCCGAAGTATCGCGGGAAGGTATTGCTCGGGGATGTGGCAGAGGTGGCGGAAGAAATTATCATGGAAACCTGTAAAGAGCTCGATATTGAGATTATAGACATGGCGATGAATGTAGATCATGTACATTTGTTCATAAAAAACCCTTTTAGAAAAAGCGTTTACGGAAAAACGCTTCGCAGCCTCCAAAATATTCTGTTAGCTGGATAGCGAAGTGGATAAAAGGGAGGAGTAGCAAACTGTTAAGGGATCAATTTCCACAGCTTAAGGTGTGGTGCCCGGGACACCTGTGGGCTCCAAGTTGTTATCATAAAACTTTTCAAAAAAGTTTTATCAACAAACTTTTAGAAAAAGTTTGACCAAAAATGCTTCGCTGCTTCGCAATCGGTAGGGCATGGCTGGGAAGTTGTGGAGAGGTATATATCCGGGCAGAAGGGTTACGAGAAGACAGATACTGTACTGGAGATAGATGAAGAAAAGGAAAAACTTAGAGTGCACAAAACATGGTACACATCACTCTATAACAAACTTTTTGGAGGGACGCATCAAAAATAAAAAATCGAAAAGCTTTTATATTCCTGTGACATACCTGTAATAACAGTGTAGTTTAAGTCATAGGCGGTCGTGCTTAAGTACGAGCTATGTGACTTAGGATTTTTTATTATTCAAAAACATATATTTTTATAGCAAAAGAATTAGCAAAAAACATATCCTTTTTATATCAAAAAAGTAGAGGTGTTGGTGAGGCACATGGAAAATAAAAGATATAAAAAAAATTTCTTATCGAATGTAGTTTTTAAACTTGATTTTCCCACTCTATCGGATTACGGTCCTGAGAAGACAGGAGAGTTTCAAAAACTAGTAAAAAAAGATTTTCAAATATTAGAAGAACAAAAAGTGATAAAAATTGAACATAAATTTAAAGAGACAAAAGAGATTGAAGCTAAAACTACAGAAATACCAAAATGGGCGTTTTTTAATAAAACAAAAACAAGAATTATTTCATTTGAATTTGACAATATTATTGTGGAGTTTAAAGAATATACTCATTTTGAAGATTTTTTAAAAATAATAGATATGGTTACAAAGAGTTTATTTGAGTTATTTCCTTCAATTGTCTCAACTAGGTTGGGGTTAAGGTACATAAATCAAATTAATCTGGAAGAGAAACATCCATTTGAATGGGATAACTTATTGAATAAGTCATTGTTAGATTCGATGAATTTTTTCTCTGACAAAGAAGATATGTCGCGATACATTACTTTAATTGAATTAAACAAAGAAGATTATAGGTTACGATTCCAGTATGGTATTGCCAATAGTTTGTATCCTAGCCCCATTATAAGAAAAGAATTCGTTCTTGATTACGATTGTTTCACATTTGAAAGTTTAGAGAAAACGGAAGAAATTTTGGGTAAAGTTAAAGAATTTAATGAAGTTATATCAAATATGTTTGAAAAAAGTATTGAAGATGGTCTAAGAAAAATTATGGGAGCGGTCGAAGATGGATAAATTTATTGAGTTATACGGAGAAGAAGAATGTGAAGAAACTCCAACTATTTCCATAAAAGAAGCAAAAGAGAAAGAGGAGATTTTCGATCTTGAGAAATACCCAATGATGGAAATGAAAGTAAAGAAAACCCGTTATAAGATAGTGCTTGATTAAAAATGTACGAGAGAGACACTAAAAAATACAATATATCCCAAGGAGATATTTACCAAAGCTTTGGTTATGTTAGATGGGCAGAACTCATAGAGGGAAACATAGAGATTGACGAAATCGAAATACCCTTTTTTGTTGTTCTAACACAAAGTTGTGATTTAGAGTGGGATTTTGAGGATAGAAATAAATCTGAAAAAGAAAAGAGAGACAAATATATACAATCAATTCTTGTATGTCCTGCTTACATCGCAGATTTAGTAAAGACCGGAAAACACTTAGAGGGCCTTGGCTTAATTATGGAAAATTATAATAGTAAAAGATGGGATATTATAAAGAAGAACAATAATGAAAGATATCACTTTTTAGAAAAAAGTGAAGAACTTGGCCTTCCTGATTTGGTTATTGATTTTAAACAGTATTATACTATACCAACCCACATGCTTTATAAGCTTTATAAAGGCCATTTTGTAGGTTCCTTAAAACCACTGTTTAGAGAAAGTTTATCCCATAGATTTGCATTCTATTTGAGCAGAATAGGATTGCCAAATATTGAGAGTGTGCTAGATGATAGAAGATAAGCGCAGGACAAATGAGGATGCCCCGCTTTTCAGAGCTTGTCCCATAATTAGATATTTTGCGAATTTGGATGGGTCTTATTGATTATAAAGCTTTAAATGGGCTTCTTTTTGTTAAGATTTTGAATTGTGAGACGGCCTCTTCAAAACGGGGTCTGTGACTTCGTAATGATGATGGGTATATATAAAAGGGAAAACAAAGGTGGCTTTTTGCGAGATATCATTTGGTTTGCTAACGTTGGAAAGGTTGGGCATATTAGCAGGAATAGTTATAGGGGTGATAGCTATGGCTATAAGTAAACACGCACTGACAATAAGTAACTGGGGCATTTTACCTGATATAGAACTTCGATATGAGATTAAGAAGATTGCACCTGAGTATATAACATATCCCATACAACAGGATTTTATCAATAACAATAGTGAAGCGTATGGTGATTTTTATTCGCATTTAACCTTATTTAATGGTGGGAACGGTAAAGCAAGTAATATCAAGACCGAATATAATTGGATTGTTAGCGGGAGAAAAGGGGGTATTAGCGAAGATGCTATTAAAAACGCAGGGCACAAACTTCACTACGATGATTATCTTTTCCCTGGGCAGGAACAAGTTTCGGTTCCTGCGTTAGAATACAGAAGTCTTGCGTTTGAAGAAGCAGAACGAATTCTAATTAAAGTACGTTATAAAGATGTTACAGGGTTTAATCATTGTAGATGTGTAGAATTTGTTTCTATACATGGAGAAAGAGGATTCAATATGGATCCAGAATCTCATAATTGTTGTGGATGGGTAAGCAGATGTTTTAAAAAAATAACTCGGAAATGTAACTTTAGAGAAGATGTTTGTAGCGTAGAAGGTCTCATACCAATTTTAGAAGAGGAGGGCGCAAGATGAAGGGCGAGCGATGATGCCCCCGCAATTTATGTTGTGCCATTTGGCCAGTGCCGCTAAGGATGGAGGGCCGCTTTATGCTCATCTATAATTTTTAGGTATTCATCTATTAAATGAGCTTTCATTCCGGTAACAATACTTATCTCTTCCTTACCCATCCCATTTTCCACACACCACTCACTTCACTTTATTAAACTGCTGACAAATAAGGCTATGCTCCTGACACTGCCTTCTTATCGAAGGTGTCAACAAGCTTTCTCATTTTCCATATACTTTAGCCGTTTTTGCATTGCATTGAATTGAATTGAATTGTGGTCTTTCACCAACTGTGCATCTGCCGGATGTGCTCCGAGATGTTATGTTGGCTTTGGCATTGTATAAGTGTCATTTATGCGTTGCGAGTTGTAGTGGTATCGAAGATAGTCCGGATGAACAAGATAGAATAAGAAAAAGTCCTCGTGATTTTTTTTTGTGGGGGAGGCGAAAGTCGTGACAAAATTTCTGTGCTCACGAAAGAGCAAAAGGCGATTATTGAAAAGTTGAGATTTGCGGATGCGCTC
>QBUN01000271.1 GCA_013180565.1 Candidatus Methanophaga sp. GoMg3.2
GGTGGTGGGCAAGACTAAAGATGGACCTGGACATGATGGATTACATAGACGAGCCAGAAACACTAGTCGAAACGATAAAGGAATTTGATGTCAACAGTCCGAGCGAGCTTTCGAATCTCAAATCCGCTGGAGTAAATCCCTTGGTCGTGCTTGGTGTCATGCCAGAGTAAAGTAAGACCGGAAAAGATAGATATGTGCCATAAGAAGGAGAGAGAAATAGGAAAAGGTATCCTTTTCCTCTCCCTATTTTTTTAAATGCGCTACACGGCAAAAAAATTTAGGAGGTGAAAACGTAAAAAATGAAAAAAGAATTTGCAATTGCATGGATGATAGTAATGGCTATTGCAGTGCTATTCTCTATTTTGATACCAGTTATGGCTGCGGATGAGAATGTAACTGGTAGGATCGCCTTTACCTCGAATATGGATGGCAACAATGAGATCTATCTGATGGATGCTGATGGAACAAACGTTACACGGCTCACAAACGATATTGCAAATGATATAAATCCTGAATGGCATCCCAAAGGAAACAAGATAGCCTTTTCTTCAGATCGCGATGGCAATTTTGAGATATATGTGATGGATGCAGATGGCACAAACGTTACGCAGCTTACAGACAATACGGCCGCAGATGGGTGTCAATGTTGGTCGCCGAATGGTAGCCGGATAGCCTTTTGTTCAGATCGCGATGGTGACCCTGAGATATATGCGATGGATGTAGATGGAACAAACGTTATGCGACTAACAGAGGATACAGGTATGGATATAAATCCTCACTGGTCGCCAGATGGCAGCAAAATAGCCTTTAGCTCTGGTCGTATTGGCGACTCCGATATTTATGTGATGGATGTGAATGGCGCAAATAAAGAACAATTGACAGATAACAACAAGTGGGATTCGCCTGGTGAATGGGCTTCTGACAGTAGCAAGCTACTCTTTAGCTCAGATCGTGATGGTGATTTTGAGGTATATCTTGTGGATTCCGATGGAACAAACGTTACGCAACTTACGAACAATGCAGAATATCAGGAGGGCTCACCCGCGTGGGCGTTAGGAGGCGAGAAGATAGTCTTTGTTTCTGGCAGATATAAGGGCGATTTCGAGATTTACATGATGGATTCTGATGGTACAAACATTACGCAGATGACAACTAATTTCGCGGATGAGTCTGATCCTGTTTGGGCGCCGTCAGTCGATGAACAGCCATAAAGAAAAACTTCAAAACGTTGAAATAAAATAAAAGAGAAGTAGAAAGGGTCGTAATAGCCCAATCACTTTTCTATTGTTTTATTTTTTTAAATATTTTTAGCGGGTTTTTTAAGAATCCCCAGGTAAGGGTGGCGCCGAAGAAGAACACCCACCCGTCCATGATGAATCTAACTATCTCCGCTGACGCTGGGGCAAGAGCTTCACCCATCCCACCAACTGCTACGCTTATCGGTGCACACATTTTTTTATCCTCTTATTTCTTTAGTTAATATTATGCATATATATTACTTTCTATTTTTTGTGATGTGAAACGGGTGACTTATTTTTTTATTGTTGATCAATTATAAAATCATATCGATTTTATCTTACTTCTGGCTGTAACGATTCCTAACTCTAGCATATGATGCTAATACATGTAAGGAGCATGTGCCGGGCATACATGGAACTTTTCTACGTTTTTCGTTTGATTTCGGCTTTTCAGTTCCTGTTATGAGATTGCGAAACAAAATACAATGAAAGAGAGAGAGAGGGTGGCTGAGGCCACCCCTTCATTTTCCAATATCTAATTGTTTCTCTTACTGCCGCTAGCTACCGCAGGCTACGCCTTTGAGAACAGTTTCTTCAAACTGCCCCGGTAGTTTACCGCCAATAGACTCACTAACGCTACAAAGGCTGCTATATAGCCTGGCAGCATTGGAGCCCAGGTGGTAAGTGCACCTCCTGCGGTTACGGCTACTGGTGCGCACATTTTTTTTTCTTTTCACCTCCTATTTCTATCCCATTCTCTAAACATAGCGGTAACAACTTAGTTAGCAGAATCACAGTTCATCTATCAGTTTCTGGCACTCTGCTATATTCTCTTTCTTTCCGTGTCCATCCACTCCGTATTCCTCATACAGCGATATTGCAGTCTCTAATGCAGCCTTAGCCTTATCGTTTTCTCCGAGTTCCTTATATGCGCTGCCGAGACCCTTGTATGCACCCGCCACATATTTATCTTCGGCTTCCGCCTGTTCTATTGCTTTGTTGTAATTCACAATCGCTTCATCGTAGTCTTCGAGTTCTAAATACATATCCCCTACTTTGACATATATTCTGTACAAGCGGTCTGGACGATTCTCTGCGTACTCATCAACTGCTTTGTTATACATCTCCAGCGCATTGTCGTATTCTTCAAATACGCAGTAGCAACCTCCTCTAGCCTCATACACACTGTACATGCGATCAGGACGATTTTCTTTGCATTCCGCAAATGCTTCATCGTACATCTCCATTGCCTTGTCATACTGACCGAGTTGGCAGTAACAATCGCCTTTGCCATAGTACTTGCTGTACATATACTTGTATGTCGGGTCGTTCTTCTTCAATTCAATCATCAGGTCATACATCTCAATTGCTTTATCCCAGTCTTCTACGATTTTATAGTTGCTCGCTTGATGACTGATCGCTGTACTAAGTTCCGGGTCTAACGCTATTGCCGTATTATAATCTGCGATTGATGCGCTGTAGTCCGGCATAGCTTTAAGATTTCTTGCTTTACTCGCATACACACCCGCTAAACCGTTCCCACCGGATTTCGCTAGTATTGCGCTTTCTGATTCAAGTGCTTTAGCAAAGTTTTCTTCTGCTGTATCGTATTCCTTATTCCTGTAACCTGCATTTCCTTTTCCGGCATACGCAAGTACATACGTTGGATCTAACTCAAGTACTTTGTCAAAATCGGCAACAGCTATTGTATAATAGTCTGTTGTGTCCTCTTTATCGTAATTTCTGCCACTATTGTAATGATTGTTGTAAGTAAGCCCTCTGTTGTAGTATGCATCCACATTATCAGGTTCCAATTCTATCGCTTTCGTGAAGTCCGAAATTGCGTCTTTAAATGGTCCTCTATCATAATAGCTTCCTTGTCCAAAGTAAGCAAGTCCTCGATTGTAGTATGCCTCCACACAATCAGAGTTTAACTCAATAGCTTTAGAGAACTCAGGAATTGCCAGATCCATGTCTCCTAACGCCACATAACACAAACCGAGGTCGTTATACAGGTATTCGTTGTCAGGGTTTAAATCTACCGCTTTGTTAAATAGATATATAGCAGCGTCGTAATTGCCCCTGTTATATTCGACCTTGCCCTGGTCAATGTATTGTTGTTCCTCCAGCGCGCCTGCGAGACCCCAAGAAGTCAAGCCTATCAGTACTATTAGGGTAATCCCTATTGCTGTCCTTCTTCTAATTTTCATTTTTTATCTATCACCTCCTAATTTTTTAGTTACCTCATATGTAGCGCCTATCCTTGACGCCATCAAAAAAGTTCCTTTTAGTTCTTCCATTTTTATGTTTCCTCCCATTTTTCTTTCGCCTTTACCTTGTATCTTCCAAAAAGCATCATAGCAGCCCTCCCTTTTTTGCTATTTATTCGCTTTTTGTTCTCGCTTTTTATACCTTTTGCCATATTTTATATACCAAAGTTGTTACCACTACGATTTTATTGTTGGGCTAGTATATATATACTTCAGTTTTTTCTTACTAGGAACTATAAAGCCACTAAAAAGTAACATATAGTGCTAATATGTGGGAAAGGCATATGTTGGTACATATGTTGGAGCATATGTTTTCTACGCTTTTCGTTCTAAATCACCTTAAAGTACAAGTTCTAACTATTTAGGACGCAGATTTACGCAGAAAGCTATTTCCTCAAAGTATCAAATGCCTTACGTTTAACTTCCGGTTTAGTGCTCCGTCAATTCCGTATATTTAAAATCCAGATTATTTGCGTTCATCTGCGTCCGATTATCAAAAATTATTCTTTCTTGGTTCCTGTTATGAGAACGAGAAAATATTATCAACAGCATGTACTCATAAGTTGACTTAAACAACATAAATAAAAGGAAGGCTTGGAGGTGACTGTAGCCACCTCCTTATTTTCCAATGTCTAAATGCATCTATTACTGCCGCTAGCTACCGCTGGCTACGCCTTTGAGATCAGTTTCTTTAAACTACTCCGGTAGTTTACCGCCAATAGACTCACTAACGCCACAAAGGCTGCTAGATAGCCTGGTAGCATTGGAGCCCAGGTGGTAAGTGCTCCTCCTGCGGTCACGGCTACTGGTGCGCACATTTTTTTTCTTTTCACCTCCTATTTTTTTTCCCATTTCATCCGTCTATACACGTTGAATTAAAGTTCATCCAACAGGTTCTCTATCTCCGTTGCTGTTTCTTTCAATCCCTGCTCATTAGCAAGTCTCAGCCCTTCTTCAAGAGATTCTTTTGCCTTATCCTTGTCCCCACTTGCCGAATAAGCGATCCCCAAATTCTTGTATGCCTCTATATACGGATTTTTGCCACTATGCGCATCCACGGAATTTGGTTCTAGTTCTATCACCTTCTCAAAATCGGAGATTGCCGAATCGTACTCGCCAAGGCCAAGGTAGCATAAACCCCTATCGCTATATGCGCCGTAACTATCAGGTGTTGATTCTATTTGCTCGCTGTATAATCCCACTGCTTTATCGTAGTTCTGTTTCGCCTTATCCGTATCCCCCTTCTCTGTGTAGATCATACCGAGATATTGGTATGCTAAGGGTTCATAAGGGGACTCATATTTATCTATCAGAGTCTGGAAATCAGCCATCGCTTCATCATACCTGCCAAGTTCATAGCAGCAGGCACCTCTGCCCTTGTATGTGTAGTAGCCCCATGCGTAGTCTTTATAATCCGGATCGTTCTCTAGTAAGTCGATTTCTGCATTGTATGTCTCCAGTGCTTTCTCATAGTCTTCAACCATTACATAATTGGACGCCTGATGGCTGAGAGCAATCATAAGTTTTGGGTCTAATGCTATTGCTTGCTCATAGTCAGAAATTGACTTGTTTAATTCCAGCATTTCTTTATAGTTCCTTGCTCTACTTGCGTATACGCCTGCTAAGCCCTTACCATCGGATTGTTCTAGTATCAGCGCCATTGAGTCTAGTGCGTTGTCAAACTCCGTAGTTGCGTTATCAAATTCACCGTTTCTGTAATACGCATTCCCTTTACCTGCATACGCCAGCACATACGTCGGGTCCAATTCGAGCACTTTGTCAAAATCTGCTATTGCATTGGTATATTTCTCTGTAACTTCTGCCGAGAACGGTTTGCTGTAATGGTGGAATAATTGGTTGTACGCGAGTCCTCGATTATAGTATGCATCCGCGTAATCAGGCTTTAGCTCTGTTACCTTGGTATAATCAGCAATTGCCAGATCGAAAGGTCCTTCATTACCCCAGCCGCCTTGCTTAAAGTAAGCAAGTCCGCGATTGTAATATGCCTCTACGCAATCCGATTTCAATTCGATCGCTTTAGAGAAATCTGAAATTGCTGTGTCTAGCTCGCCTAGTGCCATATAGCACATTCCACGGTCGTTATACATGTACTCATTGTCAGGGTTTAAATCTATCGCCTTATTGAAAAGATATATAGCAGCGTCGTAATTACCCCTATTATACTCGGCCTTCCCTAAGTCAATGTATTTCTGTTCTTCCAGCGCGCCTGCTAGGCCCCAAGAAGTCAAACCTATCAGTACTATTAGGGTTATCCCTATTGCAGTCCTTCTTGTAATCATTTTTTTATCTATCACCTCCTAATTTTTTATTTACCCTATTTGTAGTGCCCACCCTCGGCGCTTTCCCAGATTTTTCTTTTACATCATCCATTTCTATTTCATACCTCCTCTTTTTTCACGTTTAGTGCAGTCCTGGCCAAA
>QBUN01000270.1 GCA_013180565.1 Candidatus Methanophaga sp. GoMg3.2
GGGGCTTCCTGCTTCGATGCATCAGCCGCTGGATAGCGAAGAGAAACAGAGAGTCGAAGAACTCATTGGTAAAGATCGTCTCAAAGATACGATTGTGCTAAAAAACCAAGCTCTTATTTTCGCACCCTCTATCTTAGTGCCTTCTTCCACTTTTTTAGATTATGGTACGGCAATGCATCGTCGATTTTTCCTGCGGGGCTTCTGGTTCTCAATCCTAGCATTAAACGATGCATATCTCAAATCCGCGTCTGAACTCATGCTTAAATACATATTCGAGCACGAACTTACTCAGGGCGAACTATACAAAGAGTTAGCAGAGCTTCAGATCGTAAATATTGGCTCTGAGATAAAAGGTGCAGTCCATGAAGAAGCGCGTATTAAAGCGATGCAGCAGTCAGCAATTTCAGAAGACGAAGTAGAACGCGAAAGGCAATTGATACTAAACCTCGCCACGGAATATCCGGTGGTTCCCGTGCAGTTCGCATCGGCATCGCTTTTTATGTACTTAGAAGAGAATTGGGAAGAGATAAAGCAGTTTGGAGTCACCAGCCAGAACGAAAAGGAAAAGAAATTGGAACCCGAAGCCAAAAAAATCAGTGATTGGGCTGATTTCGCCCGTAACTTATTTGTATTATTTCTGAATGCATTAAAAAAAGAGATGACCATGACCGGGGTAGAATATGGTGCTGGAATAGTATAACATCAATTATAAGGTACAACCACCTTTTGTTCTGTATGCTGCGAATAACATTTTTAGGAACCGGCGGCTCAACGCCTACGCCGAACAGGAATCCGTCTGCGATAGCGGTGAATAGAGAAGGCGAGTTAATACTATTTGATTGTGGAGAAGGAGCGCAGCAGCAGATGATGCGTGCAAAGAGTGGCATGAAGATAACTTCCATCTTCATCTCGCATTTCCATGCCGATCATGTGCTTGGTATCCCGGGTTTATTACAGACAATGGCGTTGCAAGATAGACAAGAGCCTTTAGAGATATACGGACCCAAGCAGGTGGATAAATTCTTATACCATCTCCTTGCCCTGGGCTATGCGGGAAAGAATTTTGAAGTGAAAGCGATAGAACTGCGGCCGGGCGATGTAGTAAGAAGAGAGGGGTATGAGATAAGAGTGATAAAAACGGTGCACAATATACTAAGTATAGGATACGTGCTAGAAGAGGATATGCGACCCGGGAGGTTCAACAGAGAAAGAGCAATAGAGCTAGGCATAAAACCGGGCCCTTTATTTTCTAAGCTTCAATCAGGGCGTTCCATTCTACTGGATGGAAAAGAGATAAGACCTGAGCAAGTCGTAGGACCACCAAGACCAGGTAGGAAAATTGTGTATACCGGAGATACGAGACCTTGTGATAGCGTAATAGAAGCGAGTGAGAACGCGGATTTATTAATTCACGATAGCACCTTATCAGAGGAGACGAAAGAATATGCGATTAATTACATGCATTCAACGGCATTAGAAGCTGCGGAAGTGGCGAAAAAGGCATCTGTAAGAAAACTCATCTTAACACATATCAGCGCGCGATATTCTGATCCGGGCGGAGCAAGTAAATTGGAAGAAGAAGCACGGAGCATGTTTGAGAATACCGAAGTCGCGAAAGATTTAATGACTGAGGAAGTAGGATATAAGGAAGAGGAGTGAGGAGAGTAAGCCCCCTTCTGTTTCCGCGGCATTTATCTTTGCGCCCTATTTTGGCTTGCACCCACGAGGTTGGTCGATTCCATCCGCAACCATACGTCTTCATCCTTACGGAATCATTACATTAGTATGGTACGGTACCGTTTCTATACCAGAGCCAAGACTCTCGCCTTATGCCCTCTCGGCATTCGTGTTCTTATGGTGGGGGGACTTTCCTCAGCCTTCTACGAACGAAGGCCGGCAGCCGCCCTTCCTCTCTCCTTAGACAAAGATTTATATTATCCTATGTAAATAAAGTAAGCAAATATCCCGCACCCGTTATCTGATAACCGGTATAATATCGCTGATTACCCCCTTATGCACCGGTCTTTCGTTTTGATTTATTACATTTTCACGCTTTGCATAGTCCCCGCCAAATGTCCACTTCGGCTCCACACCGGTCATTATTGCCGATACCTTTGCCGTCCCATTGCAAGCCTCATTTATCCTCGCTCCCCATATTACATTTGCATCCTGGTCCAGTTCGTAAGTAAGTAACTCTACAATGTCATTTGTCTCTTTCATCGTTAGGTCAGAACCACCAGTCACATGTATGAGAGCTCCTTTTGCACCCTTATAATCCGCATCTAACAGGGGATGACTGAATGCATCTTCTACCACCGCTTCGGATTTGTTCTCCGCTTTTGACGTCTCACCTACAAGCATCACTGCAACACCGCCTGCTTCCATTACCGACTTGAGGTCCGCAAAGTCAAGATTTACCAGAGAAGGCTGTGTTATCGTCTCTGCAATACCCTGTATCGTGTCTGCAATCAAGGTATCCATGGTTTTAAACGCCTCATTCACCGGAAGATTTCCTGCATATTTTAGCAACTTGTCGTTTTCCAGCACGATAACCGTATCGGTACACTCCCTCAACTTCTTTATCCCCTCCGCTGCTTTGTCTCTTCTTCGCCTTTCCACTTCAAAGGGAAACGAGACCATCGCAACTACGATCGCACCGGCTTCCTTCGCTATTTCTGCGATAACAGGCGCAGCCCCGGTGCCTGTTCCTCCGCCCATGCCGGCAGTGAGGAACACGAAGTTTTTTCCTTCGAATAACTCCCCTAACACTTCCCGGTCTAATTCCGCCGCCTTTCGCCCTACATCGGGCGCGCCCCCGGATCCTAATCCGTGGGTGAGCGTTTTCCCTATCAATAGCTTCCGTTCACATTCTACCGAATCCAGGTGCAGCTTGTCAGTATTTATAGCTATTCGATCAACGCCATCTAATCCGCCCAAATCCTCTAATCTACCCATAGAGTTGTTTCCCGCTCCACCAACGCCAACTATTGCTAACCGCGGCACTCCAAACCACTCCTCTATTTCTTCGCCCATGCCTAGCCCCTCAGAGCAATAACCTAACACTTTATCCATCATTTTCCACCTTCCCCTTTTCTATTCTACTATCATCCCACATACTTATAACTACCTCTTCTTAAGAAGGAGGTGTTATATAAACTTTTCGGTTGCCATCCTATAATATATATAGTCTTCTAGACTAGAAAAGACTATAAAGAGGAATTTTAAATAAATTAGGTGATACGATCCATAACTAATCTTTGGTGGAGTGAAAATGGTTGAAAAGTTCAATGAGCGGGCAAATACGATAGCAAATGAATACTGGCGGTTGAAAGAGGTAACTGCGGACAAAGCAGATGAAGCTAGATTAGCGGAAATAGAGAAGCTATTGGAAAAAGGGATAGGGGGTAAGCTACAGGAACAATTAGCGGCAGAATCGAAGACGCTAAGGAAAGAGAAGGAAGATAGAAGCAGTGCCTCTGAGAAACTAGAGGAATTGAAGAAGGAAATGACAGAGCTAACAGCGGATTTAGCCCCGAATCTCGACCTCTTTGTGGATGATTTCTTCCCTTATGACAGTGAGCACGAACCGATTTCAGAGGCGTATTTCATGGCTATTACTGATATCTTTTTTGGATCACCTCAGCCAAGTATCAAATTTAAAATAGCTGCCTTCTCTACGGAGGGAATAAAAGTTAATTCAACTGACGAAAATTCACCTTTGACTATCCTGGCGTATGTAATAATGATAATTCAAGAGACAGCGAAGCACATGTTAGGCATGGAGAATATCATAGGTAGGTGCTGTAAGCTACTGAAACAAAATGAATATGCTTTTATTGCTTTAGGGACTTTGATTAAAGAAGGAAAGGTGCTGATGCTAAAGGAGATAAAGGAGATTTCTAAAAGGGAAGATAGGGAATATAAAGAGCTGGTAAGTAGCACATATGATAAAGAATTGAGTAATGGTGTGGCGTATTTAGTGAGCGACGAATGGGAATATAACATGGTGCAGGAATTGAGTGGCGAATATGAAGTGACGGACTTTGGCGAATGGGTGTGGCGAGTATGCAATGTCGAAGCGAGAGGGGGGGAAAGGAAAGAGAAGGGAAAAAGTATTTCATCTCCAAATTTGGATATTCATAAGATAATAAACTTTTTAAGGAGATAGTGCAAATAAAGAAGCGGGCATGAGGAAGAAGAAAGATAAAGAGGAGAAGGAAAAGGTAATAGCTTATCTGCGATCAAGATTATTCCCCTGGAATTTCGTTTTCGAGGACGTTGAGGCAGATGCCATAGAACATTTTGTTCCATATGCGATTCAGGTATGCGAAGGGAAGGGGATAAATAAAAAGGCAATTGGTGGCGAGGTGTTAAAAGAGGTAATTACAAGGGAAGTAAGGGAAGCAGTTAACGATTATCTATTTGATACGGGTGATAAAGAGATTATGAGGATGCATGGTAAATTCATAACTAATTACCCTTTTGCGTTCTCTCAGTGTTTGGTCTATGTGATCTTAGACCGACTTGGGCTCAATATGGGCGAAGTGTTAGATCTAAAAGCGGTTAGCGATTTATTGGGCACGGATGTAGAACGGCTAAGAGATAGGGGGGTTTTTATCAATGGCTTAATAATAAAGAACGAAAAGAATGCGTTGAAGCTGTTTGGTAAAGACATTTTAGATAGAAAGGTAATAAGCGTAGGGGGCGATTATGTAGGTCATCTGGGAGATATTATTTTTGATATAGATAAAGGGGATGTGGCTGGATTAATAATAAACCACAGAAAGGGCACGGGATTGGAAAAGAGCCAGGTATCCATGAGCGATGTGCGTTTAAATATGTATACTAAGAATATTAGTTTAAAACATTCAAATTACAATAAGAAATGAAAAAGGGGAGGGGGATATAAAATGCGGATATTTGTGATAGGCTACGGGCAGGCTGGAGGAAGAGTAGCGGATTCTTTTTTAGAATTTGCTAAGCGAACGGGGCAAAATTTTGTTGCTCGTGCATTGGTCATTAATACGGCAACGTCTGATCTGATGGGACTGAAGAATATACCGATGGAAGATCGGTTGCTTATAGGTGAATCAGTAACGAAAGGGCATGGAATAGGGGCCGATAATGAATTAGGTGCGAAGGTAGCTACGGAGGAGCTTTATACCATTCAGAGTGAAATAGATGAGCGGGGGTCGTATAAGGTTGATGCTTTTTTACTAATAGCTGGTTTAGGTGGAGGGACGGGTTCTGGTGGTGCGCCTGTATTAGCAAGGCGGCTGAAGAAGTTATATGAGGAGCCAGTTTATGGACTCGGTATTCTACCATCGAAAGATGAAGGGAGTTTGTATTCCTTAAATGCTGCAAGGAGTCTGGTGACTCTGGTAAACGAAGTGGATAATCTCTTCTTGTTCGATAACGATGCGTGGAAGAAGGGCGGAGAGAGCGTAAAAGAGGCTTTTGCAGATATAAATAACGAGATAGTGAGACGATTCGGGCTTTTGTTCGGCGCAGGAGAAGCAAATGAGGTAGGGCAGATGGTGGTAGATGCAGCAGAGATAATTAACACGCTTAAAGGGGGCGGGATATCATCAATTGGCTATGCGGCAGAAGAAATAGCAAGTGAAGGTATTCTAAAGAAGTTCTTTGGAAATAAAAAAGGAAACGTAGAAAAGTTAGATTCCGTTACAAGGATTACGTCTTTGGTTAGGCGAGCAATAGCAGGCCGATTAACGATACCATGCGATGTTTCAACAGCGGAAAAGGCGTTGATAATTGCTGCGGGACCACCAAAGGAATTGAGTAGAAAGGGTATAGAACGGTCAAAGGTGCGAATAGAAGATATGATAAGGGGGACAGAAGTAAGGGGGGGGG
>QBUN01000269.1 GCA_013180565.1 Candidatus Methanophaga sp. GoMg3.2
TTTTTGATGATTTATATTAATAGCTTGAAGGCTTTTTAGACTATTTGAAATAGCAGAAAGATCGAAATAATACGTTTTTTGGGCAACTATTGCTTCTTCTTTAAGTATTTTCTCTATCAGTTCTTTATACCCAACAGTCTCCTGATTAGTTCGAGGTCGTGCTACTAGAGCGATTAAATAATCTTGATTATCAGGTATCAAATTTTGCTGATAGACCTCTGTATACTCCTGCCCAAGTTCAGATTTAACATAATCGAGGTGAGCTTGGCAATAATGATGCCCTAGGTATTTTTCTTCTATAACTTCGAGACCTGCAGCCTCTGCAAGATGCTGCATACTTTCACGTAATAGTTCTCTTCCCCATATCCATTCGTTATTTTCCATAGCATGATGACGGAATAACAAATATGGAAAGCTTCTTGCATTAGGGACAAGAACAATGACATATTTTTGAGCCACTTTGCCCATCCTCCTCAAAACATCTATTACCTGCCAGGAATCAAAATGCTCGAATACACCTGAATTCCAAACTACATCGTGAGGCTTTACCTTTTCTATGGATAACTCCATCATATCGCATAGCATGAAATTCCCCTTTAAGCCATGCTTCTCATAATACGCTTTCGCCTTTGTTATAGCCACTTTACTGAAATCCATTAGTGTAGTGGTAAAGCCTTTACTAGCCAGATATCCCGATAAATGCCCACTCCCACATCCAACTTCTAACACAGATGCCTTAGGTTTAATACCAATATTTATCAACAAGCTCTCAATTTCACGTCCAAGTTCTATTTCTGCGGAATCCGCTTCTTCAGCATAGGTCTCAGCAACTCTGTCCCATAACTGAGAAGATTGAGAATCGATAGTCTGATTTACATCGGGGCTTGATATTTTCTGTATCGTACTTGCTGGATTCAAGACATTTTTTTTATTATCGTCTATGAACTTGTTGGCAATATTTAACGTTCGATTGCAATAAGCAACTAACAATTGAGAGCCATGCCAAAATTCGGAGCTCGTTGTGTCAATAATTTTCGAATAGAATTTATAGAAAGCTCCAATAGCCTCAGGGAAGAAATCGTCATCAAACGTAACTAAATGAGATTCAATTCTATTCTCCTCATTACAAGGAACAAGAATAATATATATGCCTTCTGTAAATTTCAAGTGCTTATCCATTAATTTTCTAGGATTTTCAAAATGCTCTAGACAATTAGAGCAAAATATTGTAGTATATCGGGCATTCATATTTTCTAATGATTCCGTTGTGAATTTATAATTTGGATATAACGCTTTAGCATTTTCTATAGCAATATCGGATATATCTAACCCCATAATTTCTGCATTAGGAAAGTTTCTTTCGAGTAAATCAACTCCCTGACCAAGAGCACAGCCCCAATCGAGAATTGTAGTACCGGGCTTGTTAATGAATCTTTTTATTTTTTTTGGCAAAGCATCGATTATCAACTGCATAAAAAATGCTGTCTGTTCCTTGCCACGCATTATTTCCCATTTGCTTTGAAAATACTCATTCCACCAACTTACCGAGTTTACTTTTTCTGGCATTTCATCATCCTGATCATTTCCTACTCATCTTCATACAATTACCTTTCAGCAGTCCACTCAAGAATTTTACCCTTCATTGTCTATCTATTGACATTATTTCATCTCTGAAAAACGTCACCTATATATTTATGATACTTTTATTAAAGTAAATGTCTGGTTGTGTAAAAACTCATGTTTGTATGGAAAATATAGCTTCATTAAGCCCGTTATAAATGGATTCTTGTTCTTGTCATACTTAGTGTAAATGTTGCCACCTTCATTTTTTGCTTTCATTTTTGTAGACCACCAGTTGGTTCAGCCCGAACTCAAAAGTTTCATAATGTTCCAATTTTAAACCAATTTTCTTTGAAATCCCAAGGAAATCGGATTTACTCAACAAGTCTTTATGCTCTTCCAACGCTTCTTTGCTAAACAATTTAAATTTAGATCCTATCGTAAGAATTTCATTTGCTTTCGGGGATGGAGTTGTAATGATCATCCGCCCCCCATCATTCAAATGTTTCTTGAGTTCCATTAATGTTTGAACTGGATAATCCAGATGTTCGATCACTGCTGATAATACAACTGTGTCAAACTTATAATTTTTATTTTCAAACTCGTCTAAAGAATAGAATTTTGTATTCCACCGTTCCGTAGTATTAACTTTAGCAAACTCTATTATTTCTTTATCGAGGTCTATGCCCGTATACTCCTTTTCTGTAAGTACAGATGCCAATTTCCCGTATCCACAACCGAAATCTAAAATTTTATAGCCTGCAAGATATTTTTTGATTTTGTTCATCCTCCATTTTTCAAGTAAGGGTGATAACACGCCCGTTATCTGACCTCTGCTACGTTCATTACTTCTCGTGGTGATTAGCAAAAAGTAGCCAAAAAAGCCGGGTAATAATGTAAATGTAAGGAATAAAAGTATCGAAAATGAGAAGCCATAAGCTCCTTCCTCTCCCAGTAATATAAATAAAATTGTAGCGACAGACTCCCTCAAACCCAAGCCTGATATTGTTATAGGGATATTCCCCATAAGAACGATAAGCGGAAGTGTAATAACAGCTAATGTATTAGCATCTAAGGCGAGCAACAGGAAAAACGCGGAAATATAGGCTATTAAGTAGTAGCAGATTGTTAAAAAAGTCACTTTAGACATAGCTCTTTTATCGTTAATCAACTTTGAGAATTTATTGATGTAGATATCTACACTTCCCCCTTCTATTTTAAATGGTTTAGAAATAAGCAAAATAATTTTTTTGTTGGATAATAGCAATATAGCTAAAATAAGCAATACAATAAGAGATAAAAGTATATACCAAAAAGCAGAACAATCATCAAAAAACAAAATGATTGTTAAAAGACTTAAAATGACCAATATGAAAATATCAATAATTTTCTCCATTAAAATCGTTGGAATTGTCTCGGATTTTTTCTCTTCTAAATGATATGCTCTTCCTATTTCACCAACCTTTCCAGGAGTAAGCAACCCATAAAAAACACCCATTAGTACTATCTCGAATAAATTACCGAACGGCTTTTTTATTTTTATCGAAGCGAGTAAAATGCACCATTTATAAGTTCTAATAATATAAAGTATAGGAACAAACATTAAGGCTATTACAAAGTATGATAGGCGTAGAGAAGATAAAATATCTATTACGTCAGAAAGATCCAATTTTAAAAACAATACGATAAACAGAAGGATGGTTAGCCCTATCTTTATAAGAGTTCCTTTTCTCATTTTTTTAGCCAATACAAAATCTCTTCTTCCAACATCCTCTGAGTCTTCAGCATGTCCGCAAGCCATCCAAGTACAATCACTTGCAGACCAACAATAATCAATACTGTGGTCAAGACTGCTGAAGGTAGGTAAGGTGTAACCATGCCGGTAGCAAAATAATGTATCAATACCCTAAATCCGGTGATTAACCCAATTACTATTATTGCAATACCCATCACTGTGAAAACCTTAAAGGGCTGATAATCCCTATAACTTCTGATAATAGTGCTACCCGCAGATTTCGCATACCCAAATAAACTAGTGATTAATCGAGATTTTCCCTCCCTCTCTCTAAATTCTATTGGTATCTGTTCCACCGTTAAGTTCTTATTTGCAGCCTGTATCAATGTCTCCTGCACATAGGTGTAATTGCTAGTTAAATTCATGCGTAAAGCGGCCTCTCTCGTAAAAGCTCGGAAGCCTGTTTGGGCATCTTTAATAGGCAAACTAGTTACCTTTCTCGTCACCCACGTGGCAAGTTTATTTCCTAATTTCTTCCCCATGGGCATGTGGTCTAACACATCTATTTGCCGGTCTCCTAACACTATATCTGCTCTATCATTAAGTATTGGTTCTATCAATTTTGGTATCTCTTTACCATTATACTGACCATCCGCATCTATGTTCACGATAATATCCGCGTTCCTTCCTAATGCGATTTCCAATCCCGTTCTAAATGCTTGTGCAAGTCCTCTGTTCTGTTTAAATGAAATGATTTTGTCCGCGCCTGCCTTCTCCGCTTCGCTTACCGTTGTGTCGGTAGAGCCGTCATCTATGACTAATATTTCTACTGCATTTACAAGTGCAATGTCTCGTGGGATTTCTCTTATTACGCCTGCAATAGTTTCTTCTTCGTTGTATGCTGGGATGGTTATGATGACTTTCATGCGGTATACCTACATTTAATCGCTATTGCTTTATATTTTCCCTTGTAGTATAATAACCGATATGGCATAAATATTGGTAACGCTTTATAAAAAGGTGAAGATAAAAATGTATCTGCTAAGGTGAATTTTAGCCTATGCTGAAATAGCACCAAAAAAAAGCTTAGCGCAGACACGATCCCTCAAAAGATTCGTGTCTGCTATCTCTGTCGCGATTTTGATATGCTGATTTATCCATCATATACTAACGGCTGGTCCCCAGTATCTCCAAACACGAAGGATATATCCTTACGTCGATCAAAATTCGTATCTATGTACCACCGACCGCCTCTAAATACGCCGTAGTCATCAATCCCATCGCCATTAAAGTCACCAACTACTGGTAAGTCCCCTGTATCTCCGAACAAGAGGAATATGTCCTTACGTTGATCGAAATTCGTATCTATGTACCATCTGCTCCAATGCCCTTCCCTAAATACGCCGTAGTCATCAGTCCTATCGCCATTAAAGTCACCAACTACTGGTAAGTCCCTAGCATCTCCGAACCTGAAGTATATATTCGTCTTCTGGTCTCCATCAGTATCAATGTACCACCGACCACTCCTGAACACACCGTAGTCACTTACTACCGCCTGGCCTCCACATTTGCAATTAGAATCGCATGTTCCACCACCGCAAGAATCTCCTGGTCTTTTACCATCACAGGCCGCATCCGCACTACACGTGGTCGAGTCACAGATTCCCGTATCCGTACAAACACCACTATAACATCTCTTCAAGGTATTACTCGCTGTACAACCGCAGATAGTGCCATCTGGCTTGTTCCTCGTATTTCCTGTGTCTACCCATTGCGTACCGGTCACGCTATAAGTGCAAGCACCGCCGGAACAATAATAATCCCTGTACTCCTGCTCCTTCCGCTCCTTCTCCTGGCATTCGTTCCCGGGGTCGGAGACCCAGTCCGTGTTACCTGTATCCTCCCACTCGTCAGTATGCCTATTTGAGGGGGTATAGCCACACCCCGCTTCATTGCTAACGCAATAATAATTCCGTTCTTCACAGCCATTACCATACAGATAGCAACCATCATCTTCATTGCAATTTTCGCAATTTGGGTAGATGCCACAACTGGTATCTGTACCATCACATACAAATTCCGGGCCATCGTAATATCTCTTCAAGAATTCATCCCACTGGGTATTACTAGCAAATGCTGTATTGTCATAAGAGGCTAAATAATCGCCTTCTACTCGCGGGTAGTATATGGATAATCCATGATCATTTGGTACGGATGTGCCATGCGCCTCATACATCTTGGACACTTCAGTCATCACCGCCTGCGCCTGTGCTGTAGCACCTGGAACATGTGTATCTACCATTTCGGCAAAGTGGTATAGGTCAATGTAATAGGTATAATAAATTTCTTCTGCTGCGTTTCTAGCTTGTTGTACATCTGCCACATGACCTCCATTGATTTCCGTCATTAATGCTTGTGCAAGGTTATCAACTGCTGCAACTAAATTTGGCAATGCATAATTGTCCATGGCAGATTGTGTCTCGCTTCCGGCATAACCATAAGAGTCCATGTAACGGTCAACGATTACCGTACCTAACGCGTCCTCATTCATTGTTGGCGTTCCCGTCAAATC
>QBUN01000268.1 GCA_013180565.1 Candidatus Methanophaga sp. GoMg3.2
TACTTAGAACTCGGTGGATTTCCCGAGATTGTGCTTAAGGAAGAGCGGGAAAAAATATTGAAGGAGTATTTTGATACGATATTTTTCAGAGATTTCGTTGAAAGGCACGAGTTAAAGAGTTTGGATATAGCGCGATTTATCTTCTCTTTTGTGTTTCAGAATTTTTCATCGGAGATAAGTGTGAATAAAATAGTGAACTTTTTGAAATCAGAAGGGAAGAAGTTTGGAAAGAATACGGTTTATAGTTACATAGAAAAGCTTCAAGATACGCAGGCTGTGTTTTTTGTGAATAGGATTTCCGGGACGGTATATGTAAAAGAGTCATGGCCAAGAAAGGTGTATATTTGTGATCCCGGTATTTCGACACTCTTCCGATTTTCTGACGATACAGGTAGGTTGATGGAGAACGCGGTCTTCTTAGAACTAAAAAGGATGCAAAATGAACGACCAATATTAGATATTTATTACTACCGCGAGTATCAGCAACGCGAAGTAGATTTCGTTTTAAAAGAAGGATTGGCAGTCAAACAGCTAATTCAAGTGACTTATGCCGCGGATAGAACCGAAATAGGGAAAAGAGAAGTGGAAGCTTTGTTAAAGGTTTCAAGCGAGTTTGAGTGCAAAAATCTGTGCATAATAACTTGGGATTATGAATCTGAATTGAAGGTTAAGGACAAGACAATAATGTGCATTCCGTTGTGGAAGTGGCTTATTAGAAAACAACGATTTTAGCAATTATCGATGACTCTCTGGGAGCTGCGAAGCGGTTTGATCTAACTTTTTAATCGTTTGTCGGACCTGCACATAGTACCGAAGCAGCGGGGTAATACCTGCGTAGGGTATGGGCCTGGCATGGAAATCTAAGGAAAAGGAATAATATGTCTGAAGAATGGTATTTGGATGGCATAGCTCAGATAATATTTAAATGATGGTAAGCGGGTAGTGCTGAGCGAGGAGGGAGTTGAAATTAGAGGTGCGTGGTTTTGAAGGCGGTCCATGGGGTGTAAAGGATTATATGGGGTGAAGATATAGGGTTTAACTGATACAGGGAACTAGCTTGGATATAAAAGTCCTTTTGGATTTAAAGCCATATTTGTACCCCCTTTTTCTTCTGTTTTTGGATTGTTTGACAGCATCATAATTACATCTACCCACATGAAACAGCGAAGGGCCTAATATTATGCTCCAAACATATATTAATCACTAATGCGAAAGGAATAAGGGGGTGAAGCGACCATCTGTTGAGGCATTTTACATTGGAATATTGGATAGACGACGAGTGGTATATAGGGAGACTGAAAGAAGTTCTCGGCGTATTTAGTCAGGGCAAATCTCTGGAAGATTTAGAAGAAAATATTCGTGATGCATACCGCTTAATGGGGGTGGAAGAGAGTTCACACCGACTTATGACGCAGACTAAAGAAATAGGCATAGAATTTGCGAGATAATCAGAAAGGAGCTCGGGCTTAAATGATGGCGAGCCGTTCGTTTCTCATCCAACTCTTTTAGTTTTTTTTAAGGGAATGAGAATAAGATTAAAAATAGTCCCTACAATTCTTTTATCTTATGAGTGACTCTTTTCTGATAATTGAGTGACCGCTGAGCAGGAGGAAGAACGAGGCGTAGCGTAGCGAATTTGCTCATGGACTATGGAAAGCGGGTGCAGTATAGCGTTTTTGAGTGCCTGCTTGATGCAAAGACACTTGAGAAGATTATTACCATCCTTAAACCTTTCGTAGATGGCAACGATGGCATACGAGTGTATCAACTTTGCGAATCCTGCGTTAAGAACGTGGTCCTGTTAGGGAAAGGAGAACTCACAGAAGTGGCTAAGTTCCACCTGGTGTAAATAAAGAAAATAGAGAAATAGGGCTATTATGAGATGAAGCGAATTTTACGCATTGAGAGCGCTTCAAATGGTGGTTGGCAATAACCTCCTCAAGTGTGTTTTAATGTCAAGGCTATCGCCAAGATGAAGCCATCTTCATACTGCTTATCACTGCCGAAAATGGTTTGATTCAAAAAATAGTTTATTTGGTGAAGTGGAACTCCACCAAAACCAATTGCGTAGTTTTTTTGCGAAGCAAAAATAATCATGTTGCTTTGGTCAAGCTTTCTTTTTGAATCCACAAAAGTTCATACACAAAAAGAAGAATTTATATATAGTCCTAGGATAAAATGATAGGAATGATATATATGAGTGATATAAAATGAGAACATATCTAGATTGTATCCCCTGTTTCTTTAATCAAGCACTCCGCGCAGGGCGGATAGCAACGGGAGATGAAACGAAACTAAAAAAGCTCCTGGATGAAATAGGGCTGATGCTAAGAGATATTCCTCTTGAAAGCAGCCCACCGGAAACGGGAATGTTAATATACGAGAAAGTACGGGAAATTACGGGCGTATTTGATCCATACAAAGAACTAAAAAGGGCGAGCACAGAGAAAGCATTGGCATTATATCCCGCTTTGAAGAATAAAGTGGAAAAGTCGAATGACAAGCTCCTTACCGCGATAAGAATCGCAATTGCTGGTAACGTGATAGACTTTGGCGTGAATAGAAACTTCAATATCGAAGAGGAGATAGATATTGTACTCAAAAAGGATTTTGCAATATTCGATTACGATAAATTTAAGGCGCTTTTAGATAAAACCGATGAGATTCTGTATATTGGTGACAATGCCGGTGAATCGGTATTCGATAGAATTTTAATAGAGGAGATGAAAAAGCCAGTAATATATGTGGTTAGAGCGATACCCGCTATAAATGACGTGACGTATGAAGATGCCATAGAAGCGGGAATTGATAAAGTTGCAACTATATTATCATCCGGGACAAGTGCACCTGGAACTGTTCTTGAAACATGCAATGCGGAATTCAAAAAGATATATAAGAACTCGAAATTGGTAATAAGTAAAGGGCAGGGTAATTATGAGGGACTTTCAGACGAAAAACAGCCTATAATATTTTTCCTGCTAAAGGCAAAGTGCTGGGTTATTGCTAATGATATTGATGTCAATGAAGGAGATATTATACTGAAAGGGATAAATACGTAAATTATATTTTGGGTAAGATAAATGAACAATCAAATTCCACATCAACTGCCATTTAGAACGGAAGCGTTAGAAAATGCAGAGATAATAGCAGCAGCGCGAACAATAATAAACGAAGGGCCTATCTGCGACAACTGCCTTGGCCGCCAATTTGCAAAGATCGCATCAGGCCTAACAAACGAAAAGCGAGGTGAGATACTACGAAGCGTTCTGAGAGCGGATCTAAAAGAAGGTAAATGCTGGTTATGTAATGGCCTATTTGAGAATTTCGAGGCGTGGGTAGTAAAGGCATTGGAAACGTTGAAGGGATACGAATTCGATTCCTTTCTGGTGGGTACAAAGGTAAGCGGGATGCTTCTGGAGAACGAAGAGCTGTTATGGGAGATTGCGGGGGCCGCTTATGCAGAACCATTAAAGTCTGAATTGAATAGAGAAGTAGGCAAGAGAATAGAGCATGAAACAGGTAAAATAGCCGATTTCGATAGACCTGATCTCGTAGTAATTCTAAATCTCGTGACGGAAGAGGTGGAGTTGCAGATCAATTCGGTCTTCATTTACGGTAGATACAGGAAGTTCAAAAGGGGGATACCACAGACCAAATGGTTATGCCGCGTGTGTCGTGGTAAGGGCTGTGAGCGGTGCGATTTCACCGGTAAGATGTATGCGGAATCAGTCGAAGAGCTGATAGGTGGCTCTATATTAGAAGAGTTCGGTGGTCTGGTTACAGTGTTGCACGGTAGTGGCAGAGAGGACATAGATGCTCGAATGCTCGGTTCCGGTCGCCCGTTTGTGATGGAGATAAAGGAGCCAAAACTGAGGGAACTTGATTTGAAGCGGTTAGAGAATAAGGTGAATGATGAGAACAAGGATAAAGTAGAAGTGCTCAACTTCCAGTATGTGAAAAGAGAAGCGGTTGCGAAGATAAAAAATGCTAAGGTTGATAAGACTTATAGGGCCGTTGTGTCGCTAAAAACGGGCGTGCTAGAAGAAGATTTGAGATCTGCTCTGGATAACTTAATTGGTGCCGTGATAGAACAGAGGACACCACTGAGAGTGGTACACAGAAGGGCCGATTTGGTGCGAAAGAGGAAAGTGTATGATGCAAGGTTGGTCTCTTTTGAAGTGCCGATTGTGGAATTTAAATGCGATGGCGGTTTGTATATTAAGGAGCTCATATCGGGCGATAATGGAAGAACGATCCCGAGCTTAAGTGAGTTGCTCGGGACAGAAGCGGAAGTGAAGGAATTGGATGTGGTGGATGTGGCAATTTAAAAATACTGCTTATTTTTCGACCGCCTTCTACCCCTATCTTCCTCTATCTGACTCTCAACAGATACTAAAGCATCCTTCAACACATCTACGAAGTCCCATCTCCTCTTTCCTTCTTTCACTACTATGTCGCCCTCACCTCGCTTTGCCATCATTGTTCGGGTGCCGCCGGGCTCACTATAGCCAACGTACAATTTATCCTGGGTTTTCACATGTGCACCTATCTTATAATATGGGACTCCACCCCGGTCCCGCTCCTTTTTTATCACTATCTTTATCCAGTGCACCTTGTCAGCGAACTTGGCGATTTTCCTTACCTCTGTTTCTATGATCCTCTCTCCAAGTTCCTGATATTCATCATCGAGAGTACCCTGTATCTCAACCTTCACCATTGCCTCCGCTCTAAGCTCTCTCAGATACCCCATTATGTCTGGTATCGTCACGATCCCTCTCAGCACACCATCCTTTACAATAGGCACACCACGTATATCGTGCGTTTGCATCAAGTTCGCAACATCAGCAAGATTTGCATCTATATCAGCAGAAATTACGGGTGAACTCATGATGGAAGAGACCGATTGCCCCATTCTGGGTACATTCTCGCCTTTCACCTCCCCCACGGTCATCTTCCTTTTTGGCTTGTAAATCCGCTTTAAAATATCGCCACCTGTGACTATGCCAACTAGATCCTCATTTTCATCAACAACAAGAACTCGCCCTATGTTGTTCTTCCTTATGATACCTCTCGCTTTACCTATGCTCTCGCCCTGTTCTACACAGGCGGGGCTTCGAGTCATTACTTTTGTAACATTAGTATCTTTCAGGATCTGGGATTTCGACCCTTCTTTCATAATGTCATAGTCGGTGGTAATCCCAACGAGTTCTCCATTGTCATCAACTACTGGCGCTGCTCGTTGACCGCTATCCGTCAGTTCACATATCGCATCTATACAGGGCGTATCTTTATGTATGCAGTGGGGCTTAAACATAAATTCGTCCACGTATGATTCGGGATTGGATGCAATGAGCAGGTCCAATATATTCACCATGTATATCTCAGCACTGTCAAGCACAACCAGGTTGTGAAACTTGTTCTTTTCCATAATGGCAATGGTCTTCGCTATCGAAGTATCCGGCATTATAGTAACAACTTCTCTCGTGCTCGCTTCTATTATAGGTTCGTCAAACATGTCTCTTTTTCACCTCATTTTCAAACTACGTACTTCTGTACATCTCATGATAATCCAATAAACACAATTCTATATAAGATAAAGCTCATGATTTATAAAGGCTGTGGCTAAATTTGTATTATAGATGCAGGAGGTGAATTTCAATTCGGAATGGACAGTAAAGAGAAGGAAATATTCGGGATATTGCAAGAGAATGCTCGACTAAGCGATAATGAGATAGCGAAGATGGCGGGGATGGCAGAGGAAGAGGTAAAGGGAATCATCTCGAAATTGGAAAGCAAAGGGGTTATAATAAAATACAAAGCGGTGATAAATCATGAAAAAGCAGGCATAGATACCGTGC
>QBUN01000267.1 GCA_013180565.1 Candidatus Methanophaga sp. GoMg3.2
CCCTAAAGATATTGCTGAAAATAAAGCTCACTGACGAATTTCTCCTGAAAGTCAGCCTCTTCTTCAAGTTTTATATGTTCGATTCGGTTTGCAATTGATTCTGCGTCTTCCCGTTTTGTCTTTGATATTAACGCCTGCCGGGCACCTTCCAGAGCTGCATTTCCTACCTTCTTCACCTTTTCATGACCCACTGCGGGCAGAAGACCAATACGTATTGCATTCTCAGTGTTTATAAAGTTCCCGAACCCACCAGCCAGAAGGACGTGTTCTATATCATCAAGCTCGATTCCGTATCGCGCAACGAGTGTCTTTATACCGACTGCGACAGCGGTTTTCGCAAGATTCAACTGATCTATATCCTGTTCTGATAAACTAAACTCTTCGGCTATTATAAATTCCTTCTTATCGCCCAAGAACTTACCCATACCGTTAATTATTCCGTTCTCCAAAAGCTCAGCCAGAGCATCTATTAATCCGGAACCGCAAACTCCGATAGGTGTGGCATCACCAATCGTTTTGTATATAGCTTCTCCGTCCACTATACTCACGTCTTTTATCGCACCACATACACCCCCGATTCCGCACCTTATGCCTGCGCCCTCAAACGCGGGACCCGCAGCACAGGACGTTGCAATCAACCGGTCTCGGTTTCCCAGTATGATCTCCGTGTTGGTCCCGATGTCAATTGCCATACGTATCTTATCGCTTTTATATATCTCTGTTGCCAACGTGACAGCTAAAGCGTCAGCACCGACGAAACTGCCGATTAGAGGGAGCCCGTAAACACGTGAGTTCGGATTTGCCTTAAGCCTGAGCTCTTTCGCAGTTTCATTTACCGCGTTTACACTCAGAGGTTCGTAAGGGCTTTTGCCCAGTGACTCAACGGAATAGCCGAAAAAGAGGTCTCTCATTATTGGATTACCAACTACCACCATCTCAAAGACTTTACTCGGGTCTACCATAGCGGTGATCATTTCGTTCACGGTGGTTCTAATTTCTCGTTCGAGCCGGTTCTGACCTGTTCGCGCAAATACTATCCGTGAAATAACATCATTACCATATTTAGTCTGTGGATTTTCTCTGGATATTACATAAAGCACTTTCCCGCTCTCAAAGTCTATTAGATACATAGCAAGAGTTGTCGTCCCTATGTCTAAAGCGATACCGTATAGCTCGCCAGTATATTCGCCCAGGTTTTCAGACTCGCAAAAGACTCGTTCTCCCTCTACGTGCACGAACGGTTCAAGAGGTATTTCCTTATATTCGCCTGATTCTAAAATGTAATAAATTCTTTTTGGTACTCGCACGTAAATGTGCTCATCTGTATTCAGAATTCTTGCCTGGCAGGCAAGTCTGCACGTATCGTCGTGTATAAATTTCTTTTCCGCTTCTGTCACATCAGAGAGTGATCCAGTTGCGCACTCAACATCGACCAAACACTGACCGCACTTTCCCTCGCCGCCGCAAGGGCAATTTATGTCTATTTCTAACTCTTGCAGATAGGTAAGTATGGTTCGACCCCTAACGAGTTTTGCCTCTTTTCCATGATCTTTGAGTATGATATTCATGATTTCCATATTAAATTAAATTAAATTAAATTAAATTAAACTAAAGTAAACTAAACTAAACTAAAATTAAACCTTTGAGGATAATATCTTAATCTATGGGCGATACAATAGTTGACACGTTGCTTGACGTAAAGAAGAAGAAGATAGAGATATTTTGCGACGAGAAGCTGAACAATGGCATCAATGCGTATGCGATCATAGACGAGCTGAGTGAAGGGCTACGTGAAATTGGGCGCGGATACAAAGAGATATATTTCGACGCTGAACTGATGGTCTCCGGCTGGAACGCGAAGAAGGCATTACAAATACTCAAGCCGCTACTGCAAGAGGAGGTAAAGGCAGAAGAGAAGATAGGTAAAGTCGTTATCGGTACGGTCAAAGGGGATGTGCATGACATAGGGAAAGAGATAGTGACTATAATGCTCTCTTCAGATGGGTTTGAGGTCATTGACTTAGGAACAGACGTGGAAAAGGAAGCGTATGCGAAAAGCGTCCAAGAAGCAGGGGCCGATATTATCGCTATGTCCGCGTTACTCACCACGACAAGGGAATACATGGCCGAGGTCATACAGTATTTCCGCGAGGCGGAGTTAGAAGTGAAGATAATGGTGGGTGGCAGCGCAGTGAGTGAGGAATACGCAATGGAAATCGGTGCAGACGCATACGGTAAAGACGCTGTTGATGCCGTTAAGAAGGCAAAGGCGCTATTAAAAAAGCATCCAGAAAAATAGGTGTATGTCCTCGTATATATTAAAAATCACATAATCTAAAAATAATGCGCGATATCGGAGGTAAAGGTATATGGAAGGGGAAATTAGAAAATACGAAAGTTCATCTTATGCTCCAACGGGTCCTGGAGCACCTACTAAATTAGCTATTGCAAGACGTCAATTGCCCTATCGTGTTACTCAGTTAGCGGAGAAGAAAGTTATAGAAAAATTGATGAGAAGTGACAATGACCTTTTGCCATATATATTGGACGATTTGTTAACAGAACTGAGTTCATATTTGGAGAATAGATATGGCTTGGTGCATTTGGGTGTCAGGACATTAAAGGATCCGGAAGAGCTAGAGTGGGAAATTATTGTAATCCTAGTGAATGTCGATTTTGGTTTTAAGAACTTTGAACACCGATTTGAGGTAGAAGACAAAATTGAAGAGATAGTAGAGGACGTAATTGAGAAATGGCGCGAAAAAGTTCAGAATGATGATAAAGAGAAAGTCAAAGAAGCAAATGCAATTATTTCGGTGATAATAGATGAAAAGTAAATTTGACCCAAGAAGGTTTTTGGAGTTCTCAAAAGAGTTGTTACAAAAAGGTATTTCCAAGGATAACGAAGCTAAATATAGAACCATTAACGGGAGATGTTATTACGCTGCATTTTTATACGCTATTGAGCAATTAGGATTAGAGCCAGAAGCAAACCACCGAAAAGTTCAAGATAAGGTGATGGATTTAGATAGGAAGTTGGGAAAAGAGCTTACATATCTCTGGATTTACCGGTTGGGGGCTGATTATTATCTCGACACGCCAGCTCTGATAACTATCCGTGACAGAGAGGGGGAGTATATGGCTAAGAAAACTATAAAATGTAACTCGGAAGAAGCGCGGGAATGTATAGCAAGAGCGGAGAGATTTTTCAACGGCCTAGGAGCTTAAAGAAGCTCGTTCTCTAAAATATCTTATTGCAATTTATTCCCCAAGTGACTATATACTCAGTATGTATGTGTCCGCCTATGGAAAGAAAAGAATCGGCGGGACTGTTGCAAATGAGGTACGAGATAGATGGTGGAAGATACTCCAAACTGTGATATTCATCAAGAGTCAAAAGGGTACTTTAAAAGTACGGGTGAGCTGTTATTTTCTGGTTTAAAGGTAACCCTCATACTTTTGTACCTATTTACCAAATATTTGGCTATTAAATCTCTAATACTTCTGAAAGGATTAGCTGATATTGCTTTATTGCCCTTATCGCTCACTCTTGCCGTATTCTTAGGATAAACATCCGAAAAATTCGCTATTGTCCTTGCCATCTTGATTTATTGCCTTATCACTTATCAAATCACTCCGAAGTTAATGAAACCACTCTTTGGTGAGTTTGGTGTGTTGAGGTGGGTTAGGATTATCGTAGTTGCATTAACTTGTGTGTATTTCTATTTTGGGTGGTTAATGGTAACGAGTACTTCTGATTATGTCGATTTTCCGTATATTACTTTTCTGATCTTATCCTGCATACCCATCGGAAAGGTGATTCAAGATAAGTCAGATATGGTGCAGTGGATGGGACCTGTGCCTACCCTCTATACTTTTCTATTTCATGCGAATGGAGAAGAAAAGCTTAAAGAAGAGATAATAAGAGAATATAGCGGTGAGTCGGACGATTCATGGGTTAAGAGAAAAATTACAAGGTATGCCACAGCTTATATATCTGGCGTAGCATTTAGTTCAGTTTGCTTTGTGCTTGGGCTTTTGTTCGTTGTGTTCCTCCAGTCCAATATTATATTAGTGATGCTCCTAATTGTGTGGTTATTGAATAATCTCTACTATTTAATGAGAAAGAAGTCGTTATTCAAATTAGAAGAGTTGAAAAATGTATTTGTAGGACGGCATAATCCAGAAAAGTGGATGATTTCGTCACTTTTACCCTTTAAAAGATATACATTCTTAAAGCAAATTGGAGGACTTATATGCATTTTAATGGGCATTTTATGGGCTATATGCTTTGGTATTGCTGGATTTGGATGTTTTGTAGAACTCATTAAACTTATTATACAGGCACAATATAACGATCTAATGGCTTTTCTGGACCTTTTTAGTGATTTTGCTTACATGGTCTCTCTTTTTCTTGCTATTATTTTTCAATTGAATTTTTGGTATATCATGATAAAGCGATTTCCCCATTTTATGGCGGTTTGGGGTGAAAAAGATTTCTCTACGGATGTTGATGCACAGAAACTACCAACAGGTGGATTTTCTTTATTTTTAGTCAATACAGTTATAATGGTTTTTTTATTGTCCTTTTATTTCTTAGTATATTGGATATACCTTTATTTAAATCTGTCTACCGATACTCTTATGTGGAAGATGTTAATCTTTTGTATACTTATCCTTTTATTATGTTTTTGGATATACATAACATATTCCACACTAAAAAATAGGAGATTGAGGGAGATCGATCCTAACAATTTGTATAAAGATAATAAAAGGATTCCTTTGGCAGTACTAATCCAATTTTTTTTCTCTTTTTATATCCTGTTCTAGTATATTATGCCACCTTACAATCATATAGTGCCCTCTTACAGGGATTGTATTTAATACCTCTCTTTATTATTGTGCACTGCCTTGTAATTTCATTATTTTATATGGGTGATATTCTTGATGCATACATACAAGTACAAGATTCTGCGGAGCATGTGAAACCAACAATAGAAGCAGGGGTTTATTTATATTCATTCATTGTAACGGTTATACTTTTTATACTCTGTTATTCAATGGATTACCTTTATGGAACTAAGAGTATCTGCATAGGTATCTTCGTATTCATTGTATTAGCAATTTGTATTACCTTAGTAAACATAGTAAGACTATACGACAAAACGAAAAGTCATGTGATAAAAAAGCCTCCAGAAAAATAGGTGTATCGCCTCTTATATATTAAAAATCACATAATCTAAAAGTAAGGAGAGATTTCAGAACCATTGCTTATAAATTTCATGCCCCTTCAAAACATCCTTTGCCCGTTCTCGCTCTTCCTGATGCCGTGTAATAAATGAGAACATAAGCTCAGCAGCTTCCGACTTGCAGGTATTGCACATTCGTTTCCCGCTTTTGCACTCTTCAAAGATCTCTTTTATATGCGCGTCCTCGTCTATCAGATGAAACATCATAAGTTCATAGACCGTGCATTGTGCGGGTGACCCGCCAAGTTTCTTCTGCTCTTCTACTGTTACTCGTCCGCCAGTCTTCGCCCGTTTCACTTTCCGCGCGGCTTCTTCCGGTGGTTCAGTCAGTGCAATATAGCTTTCCGGAACGCTGGA
>QBUN01000266.1 GCA_013180565.1 Candidatus Methanophaga sp. GoMg3.2
CTAAATGCGGGTGAAGAGGATTATCTATTGTTAAACGTTACGGGAACCATGCCGGACACGAATTTGTCAGTTGAAATAACTGGTCGGTCATGCGCAAATGCTACAATTGTTGATTCTGTTAGAGCTATCACGTTTATTATTGAAAAGATGGGGGAGGCAGTAAATGACACAGATGCTACAGAAATCGCCCCCTAAAAAATATTTCTTTAAGCGAAGCGTTTTCCGTAAACGCTTTTCTAAAGGGACAATAGCATTGATTTTAATCCTTTGTGTTGCATTAGTTGCGGTACAAACGGTAACTGCTGCTTCTAATGGGGGCGATACGGATGTCATTTTAGTGGGTACACGGAACTGGCAAGATGTAATCGCCGCTACTCCTTTGGCGATCTCACATGCTGAGAATTCATCGCGACCATTATTGTTAGTGCCCACCGGTGTGGACACAGGCGAGCGATATAGCTGGCTAGAAAATGCAGATCTGGTGAAATATGGTGTTCCGCCAATTATAAATAAGTTGAAGTCTGGCAATGTAAGCACAGTAATTATAAATCTCAAAGACGATAACGGATTTGTTTATTTCCCAAGCGAAGTGGTGGTGGAAGACGCTATTGGCCAGGATATAAATGTCACAAAAGTGTTCATAGATAAAGCGCATGAAGAAGGTTTAAGAGTATTTGCAGCATTGTCTTGTTTTCGCGATCCCATAACCGTTGGTGATCATCCGGAATGGTGCCAAGTGGACAATGAAGATAAAAGATCCGAAGAATGGGTTTGCCCTTTGGATGATGAATATAAAGAATACTTATTGAATTTAACAGAAGAAGTTCTAGGATATGAGATAGACGGCGTAGTTTTATCTGATTTTGGCTATGCTGGGAGCGATTACTGTTTTTGCGATCGGTGTAAGAGAGGATTTTGGAATGACACGGGAATAGACCCCGGAAAAGTTGACCTTGCCAATAGGTATAGCTCGAACACACAAAAATGGTTCGATTGGCGTGCTAGTAAGGTCACCGAGTTTCTTGTATCCTTCTGCAAGCAAGTAAAGAAAATAGAGCCGGAGATTTCGATAGGTGCCAAAATGCAAAATCCATTTGATGATTATTATCCCGCGGGTTATGATCGTGAAGCGATTGCAAGCCTTGTAGAACTCATGCTTATAGATCCCATAGGAACAAGGGATATTCGCATTCTATCACAAGATATTGGTGAAGAAGCAGCTATATACATATTCTGGCGTAAAGCAGACATAGAGGATACAATGTCTGTACCGAATGTCGAGGGCACACTAATAAATATGGAAGATGCTAAGGATGCAGGTGCGATCGGTGTTGTTCTTGATTATGACATAGCCTACACTCCTATCTGGTTAGAGTTAAAAACCATGCCGCACTCCACATCATGGTTCTTATCACAGTATTCTCCGGAGCACGTCACGATAATTGGTGATGCCGATGTAACGTTGCCCGGTGATTTAGAAGTATCGCGGATTTGCGGCACGGACATTTTTGATACCGCGGCGAGGATCGCCTCATACCAGAACCAGTCTCAAGGCGTGGTGATACTAAACTCTACAGATTATCACAGTGCAGTAGAAGCTGCGCCTCTAGCTTCTTATTTGGGCTATCCGATATTGTATGTGAGCGCGGTGATTCCAGATTCAACTGGTGATGCACTGGATACAGACAATGCCATAGTCATTGGTGCTGTTAGCCCGGATGTGATACGGGATTTGGAAGCGATGAATATCTCGGTTTCGCAGGGCGATGCAAATGAAATGCTGATAAGAGCGATGGCGAAGAATGGGGAAGAGGTTAATGCGGTGGTGTTCACAAATACGAGGGATTTTGAATTGACATCACCAAAGCCGAAGGCCATTAAATTTGAGAAGGAAATAGGGGATATTCTCGTGAGCACCGAATTATTCCCCGCGGAAGTTCCTTGTGATCAAGAAGGCAGCACATTTTATATCACCGTAAATGTAAAAAATACGGGCGATGATGTGGTTGAAAACATTATCATTCGAGATACATTACTACCGCGAAGGCCCGTGAAATCGGCCATCGCAACTGTCGGGACCGTACGTATGACAATGAGGATACCTGGGTTCGGAGTTGTGTTCGCGATTTTGATGTTATTGATAGCGTATACACTAACGAGAAGGAAGGGTGGTAGAGGGAGAGTCACCATCGCTTTAATTGTTGTATTGCTTGCATTTGTAGTGGCACCAATTACTCCTATTACTGATGACCACTCAAAAGTAACCCTGGAGTCTTATGGTGCGCAAGCCTTACCGGAAGAGATAGAAGAGCTAGAGGGGGTTGGATTTGCACGGACAGACATCATCTGGGACATAGGTGCTTTGAATCCAAATGAGGTGGCAACACTTAGTATTGAGGGGGTATTGGATTTTGCAATGGACTCCGGCGAGGAAAAGAGTATAGACGAAGGAATAATTATAAATTTTGATGGGATTGAAAAGTTCCTGCCTGATGAGGAGATAAAGATAATAGCAGAACCACTTTATTGTGACTATGTTAGGAACATATCTTATCCTGTCAATGCCACAGCAGGAACCACAGCTTTGATAATCTGGGAAGTCACCTTGAATACATCAGGCACGTACGTTGAATATTACCCGCCCCATTCGGGCAGTGAATGTACGGAGCAGTTGGAAGGCGGTCCCAGGAGATGTAAGGCTGAGATCAACTTAACAAAATCGGGAACCTGGGGATTTGAAATACACTGCTGCAATGGTAGCGATTGCTGTTACACTCCCACTTATGAGATAAATGTGACAACTATTTTTCCGCCTATTAATACAACTGCATTTGCATATACAAAAATCCCTAAGCTCTCTTTAACCGCTGCTCAGATCGCAGCGGCGAGGAAAGCACCAGTTATAGATATAAACAAGAACCCAGAGGATATTATACCTCTAGAGGCGGAAGAAAGACTTAAAGAGTCCGTTTTGGATTATAAAATCAAGCCGGACTATCTAATAGTTGTTGGTGGTACTGGATCGGTCCCGTTTGTTGATACGGGAGTGGTGCAGAATCTCTCAGTCACATATGATAACTACCGCTTGGTAGAGGATTACTTGCCTCAATACTTTATTGATGCGCTGAATGACCCGAAAACCCAAGAGAAACTCGCAGCTCTCGCTCAAGAAGGCTATTTGAATAGCCCAAATAATCCCATTTTGACAGTTATGGGATTTGACATATATCGCGATTACAATATCCAATTAGATAATGATGATTTCCTTGAAGTTGCAACCGGTCGAATAATTGGCTTAGATGTATATGACGCATCAGCCGTAATGGCAAGAACGCTTGCATACAAAAAGATAGCAGAGAAAGGGGATTGGAAATCGAAAGCTTTAGTTATTACCAATCCCTCTTTAGCATCGCCACAAACGCCCACAGCAGGAGACATCAACAAGTATCTGGAAGATGCGGGCTTATCCGTAGATTTTGAGGTCTATGAGAAGGCGAATTGTCCGGAAGTAATGATGGAGATGAACAATGGAAAGAACATCGTGTTCTTTTTACATCATGGTTCGGAGTCTGTTTGGGGATTGAATCAATGGGCATGGTTAGAACAGTATTTAGATGCGACAGATGTGAAAATGCTTAGATTGGCACCACAAACAACGCACGCCTACACATGCCTTTCAGGGCGGTTAAAAGGTGGCAGTTATTATGATCCGTTGAGTAATGAGCTCTTCTACGAGCCACTTGATTTGGATAGATCAATTGCCATGTCATTCTTAGAAGCGGGTAGTGTGAATTACATCGGCGCAAACTCGCTTTCATGGATATTTATAACAGAGGATTTCAGTAAGGCATTCTATCAAAGCTTGATTTATGGTAATATGTCGGTAGGGGAAGCATTAACGCATGCAAAAAATCTCTATCTGTTAAAGCTTGGATATTCGGAGGATATGCTCAATGAGTATCCGGAATGGGAAGAAGAAATTACGGGAATGATAAATGAGACGTCAAAGCAGTTTATTCTATTAGGAGATCCAATGTTTAAGCCATTATTACCTAAGATACCGGAGAAGCCAATAGATGAGGCGATAATCTCACGGGACTGTGAGAATGATAATGAGTATGTAGTTACAATGGCGATAACACCACTTGATGAATCTGCAACTAAGTGGACCTATTGGTATGAGCAGCCAGTAGTGGCTGGGAAAGTAAATGAGCGTGCATGGCCATCATTGGTAGGCGAGCTTGAGTTGCCGATAGAGGCAGAGGATGTAGTTGTTAGAGGAATGAACGGAATTGTTTGGCATGGCGAAGATGATAGAGAAGACAAGAAGATAGTTCGATTCCCTGTAATGAACCCGATGCCAAAGCTGTATGAAGCACGAGAATTTAAAATCAGTTATGTTCGCGCGCCTAAGATATGCTGGGCGCTGAACCTAACAGCGGGTTGGAGCACGTTCTCAAGTCCAATAGCGCTTTATGAGTCCAATGTGGAGCAGGTTTTGGATGAGGTCCCCTATTCTGCGGTATTCTATTTCGATTCCGCAGATATGAATTGGTTATATCACCTTAAGAATAATACAGAAGCTTCGACATTAACGGCGATTGAGCCGGGGAAAGCATATTTGATTGAGATGGAAGAGCAAGCGAGTTTGAATCTGAGCGGGCGAGCAGTGGAACTGCCATTTGAATTCTGCTTGTCAAAGGGTTGGAACATGATAGGTGTTCCATCAACGGAAGAGGTGAAGATAGCCGCGCTGAATGTTACAGTCGATTACGAGGAATACACATTTGATGATGCGGTGCAGAATATGTTTGTATCTGCGTTTATCTTCATGTATGAGGACGGCGAGTGGGAATATTTAGATAGCTCGGAAACGCTAAAGCCTGGGGCAGGTTACTACTTTGAGGTTTATGAAGATTGTAAAGTTGTGGTTCCGGAGGTACAAGAAAAAATAATAATCGGACGCAGATGATCGCAGATGATCGGGATTTAAAGTATAGAAAAGTGGGAGAAAGTTATATTTTATAAAGAATAAAATAAAATTAATTCTTGACACAGATTAACACTGATTAACGCAGAAGAAATTAAATCCGTGTAAATCTGCGTAAATCCGTGTCTAAAATCGGTGTATATTTATTTTTGTGTGTTCCCTACATACGAAATTACAAATTCTTCACAGAACGTTCCAGCAGAGCTAGAAAAACGTAAACCGGTACAATTACAATATCCCCCTTTGTATCGAACTCACTCTTGCTCAATCCAACTGTTTTCTCGCATCGTAATAAAACCATATAAAGGTTTGTTTAGAGATAACACCTACAAAAATCCACATTCCGTTTCAGCTCTTCGTAATTCATCTCCCCCTTCTCTTTATTCCGCCAAAAAGTCTCTATAACTATGTATTTACAATTCGTTCTTTTCAACATGTCGAAGATCGCATCGAAATCCAACTCTCCCGCCCCTAT
>QBUN01000265.1 GCA_013180565.1 Candidatus Methanophaga sp. GoMg3.2
ACTATACAAAAGAGCTTGGAGGGCTTAATACCGAAAAGTTCTTGAACGTGATAGATGGAAAGGATGGAAAATGGCTTGAGATAGCTGCGACTATCCTATCTGTCTATGAAAGTTATCGAATAAAATTCAGGGGGGCTGAACTAAGAGAGCGGATTATATCCACATCGTGCGATATAAAGAGTGCCACTGAAGCCGAAAAGATATATTATGTATTTGATGAGTTAAAAAGAGTTGAACTGATTGACGTTTAAACTCAAAACTCTTCCGTTATTTTTAATTGCCGATTTCTCTCATTATCCGCTCGCATATTTTTTTCGATCTTTTTCAGTAATACCGATTCCAGCAATCTACTGTCGGTAGTCAATAAATGTGACGAATCAGGATCACAAAGGGCGCATGAAACTATGAAGGTGTCTGTGAGAGCATGTTCAGCAAAATAATCGTCTTGAACAATCAATGATTTGGCTTTAGCATAACAGCATTTATTTGGGGGAATAGTGTCTGCTTTCAAATTCTTCTGTAGCTCAAAAAACTTATACATAATCTCTTCTCTATTTCCTTGCTCAACGTTTTCTCGAATAAGGTTATTTATCAATTCTCCAACTACGATAAAAGGTATCTTGATGTTAATGTTGGGATTCTGCCTAACACTTGTTTCTATCTTTGAAAACATATCACTTGCATTCTCTTCTTCATCCTTCTTACCCCATAGATAGCCTTGGAAGAAGCAAGTATCAATATATATGTTTTGGATATTTGTTTGCATCTTTTTCATTGTTGCATCACCAATAACATTTATATAATCGGACACAGGTTATTCAATATATCCAAAAAATCGGAAGGAAGAAGAAGGAAGGTTATCATGTCCGAAAAACAAAGAGGAGGGATAAGAAAGTGCCTTCCCGTAGTGTTGGAAGAGTTAAAAGAAGGGATAGATATAGGGGCTTTAAGGGATAAAGGAGATTGCCGTCATGATACTCTTTATGTAATCCGGGATATTCTCAGCGGTGCAAAATTAATTTTTGAAGAGGGTGGTAAATGGTATTATACATGCAAGAAAGAAAAAGAGGAACTGCTAAAGGACTATCAAGAGTTTAAAAACAAGGATGAATACGACACAAAGCTAAATCATTCTAAAAATCTTCTAAAAGAAGCCGGATTCGCAAAGTCCGCTATTGACCCATTTCTCTTAACGGACACGTTCAATATGGACGTACTTAGCTTTATGGATAGCCCTAATTTTGTTTATTTCCGTCAACATCTGGAAACCGGCTATCCGCATATTTCTGTATTATATAAAGGAATAGAAGAGGACGACTCCGATATGGAAAAAGCTTTTTCGATTCTTCATCAAAGGATAGGGGTGGTAGCTTTAGAATCAGGTATCGAATTCCCAAAGGCAAAAATGTGCTGGTTAAAGTTTAGCACCGATGCAGATCAGGTAGTCTACGCGGATTTTGAGGTTTTTCCCCAGTTAACTTTTGAGGACGAATTGAACAAAGGCAGTATCCCCAAAGAATTGAAGGATATGCTCGAACACAATGTATTCATAGGTCCTGGTGATGCTACCGTTAGAAAAGAAAAAGAGAATGAATGGGAGATAGCAGATAAAGAAAAAATCATTATCAGGAAAGAAGATGAAAAGCTAAACATTTACCGAATTAGAGATTTAAAAAAAGAATGGCAAAAGATGTTGTCTGAAAAAGTCTTTGTTAGTTTGAGTGCCTATCTTGATTGTTTTTTTTATGAACAAGCTTGTGAGGAAGTAATCGAAAATGTTTCTGGCATAATAGATCCTTATACACGTTATGGAAAAGAAGGGATGGATGAATTCTATGAAAAATGTCTCAGATCAGAACATATAAAACAACTTCATAGTGAACTTGCAGAGATTAGTAAAAAAACAGCCAAAGATTATTTTGAGTTCATCAGAGAAATTAAATTCATCATAATAAAAGTTTTAGAAGACGGCGAACCTTTAAGAGGAACATGCGACCGATGCCCTAAAATCACCATTGGAAGAGGGTCTTGATACATTTCCATAAAAAGAGAAAAAGAAGCGATTAAGACTTTTCGTCTTTTACCTCTCCCAACTCCTTCTTTATCAATTCCTTTATCTCAGGATTGGCTATTAATCGCTTCATTAATTCGGTCATTTTGTCGTCATAAGGTGCTCTCCAATCTTCGCGTGTTTCTAATGCCGTTATTTTCTCTTCCAACACGCATATCTTACCGTTTCGTATTTCCAACTCCTTTCGCAACGCCTCTATACTCTCTAACCACATCATAAGCGCCATTATATGCCGCGGAATGCCCTAGCATATGTTCTACATGTAGCGCAGCGACATTTTTGCTTTTCAAAATAGTGGAGAAACTCATCCTTAAGCGGTGTGGTCGGTATCTGCTCCGTAACCCGTTCTCTTTAAATTCCCCGTCTTCTATCTTTAACCATCCTAACTGCCTGCAATAATCCCTCAAAAAACATTTCTTTCAAAATATTTTAAAAACTTTACCAAAGAAACAGTATACCTTATGTCGTACCATAAAAAGGGGCGCGTGTCACCGCGTAGATACCACTTTTATTATCTCTGTTCTAAGAAGAGGCTTTTGGGTATGGGACATAAGAATTTAGCTTTAGCCTTACATATTCTCAGCCCCATGTAAGCTATGAAAGCCATAGTTTGTGTATTGGCTATCATGTTTCTCTTCGCCTGGAGCCACCTATGAAGGCGGTTTTCAGTATTTTCAGAAATAAACCATTTCAACCGGGTTCAACTTGTATTATAGTTGTTAGATAAACCACCCTCAGAAGAAATGCTGTCTGATTCATCCCAAAAATGTAGAGCAAAAAAAAAGAAAAAGCTCTAAAGAGCGCATTTAGCGTCCTTCAACTTGGAGTTCGTAGCGGCTTGGTCGAAGCTTTCTTGGATATGAGCTTAGTTCAAACGGTGCACTATCGCCTGCATCAATATCTGAGGGATCTGTGTACGTAAAATCTGTTCCGATCACTTCCCCTTTAGCATCATAGTAAGTAGAAACTAGTTTTACATATGAAGAAGCGCTCACTCCGTTGTTTTTTACTTCACCGACAATTTTATGATAACCCATGCTGTCTATTCTATCGCTATGGCTTAGAATCACAAGTCCCGCAAATGGTTCTTCATTACTCACTTTATATGATACTTTTAGCTTATAACTGGCGGGTCTTATTTTATCTGGATATGTGCTTAGATCAAAAGGCGATTTTTGGTTTGGTTTCAAGATATTTAACTGCGTGTAGGTAAAATCTGTTCCAACCACATTTTTCTCGGCATCGTAGAATGTTGCTGTAATCTTTACATACTTTATATTATCTGGTAAGTTATTCTTCACTTCACCAACCACCTCAAAAAATCCTAAGCCACTAATATAACTGCTATGGCTTAATATTTCTGGTTTGGTTGATGTACCTGTTGGTGTTGGCGTTGGTGTTGGAGGCACTTCACCGATGAACAAAACCGTATCCGCCACAACCACCGTCCCGCTAGCGTCCTCGACCCCCATGCGTACAGTCATCTGGTCCAATTCGTCAATCTTACCGCCTGGTTTACCGGCAGTGCTGAAGATACCGTCACCTGCCGTTTGGTCATGACTCCAGCCTACGTCGTTGGCGGCATGGCCAAAATAGACTGGTACATTCGTAGTACCGCCGTATAAACGACCGTTCACCAGTTCATCCATGCTGGTACGCTTAATGTCTGCCAGGCCCTGCGGGTCACTGATCTCAGAGGTAAGGACGATTACGGCATCTGGATCGCCCCGTGGCATGGCTGGTGGGTCAAAGGCAATGCTCTCGATGACGGGCGCGTCAGGCACGGCGTTGGGATCGTTGAGGTAGCCCATATACACAACATGATCTGATGGCATTATACTGATGCTACCGTACGAAATGAAGCTAATCTGGTGCCCATCGTCGTTGATGCATAGGTCTGTTCTGGCTGCGATGGTAATGGCTCCCACATCCCAAGATGGAAACAGGCCTATGCTACCAGAACCATCGGTATTGACCAGCCTACCACCTTTGTGATCACTATAGAACATCTTCGTGCCGTCGTAGTTGAGTACCGGCCCGCCGGTGTTATACCCTGCATCTTCCAAGAAAATCCTGGTGCTGCCATCGGACTTGATGGCGTCCCACGTGGTCTTGCCCCAGAGGGCATATCTGAACACAATAATCGCGCCATCACCGCTGATGGCCAGGTTGGACTTTTCAACATTGTCCTCGTCATTAGTCAGTTGGCGGTATCCTCCAGTAGCGTCCCTGACAAACAGTTCACACTTGGACCTGTAGCCGCTCTCACCGGCATAGCCGTGAAGAGTGAAAGCGATGGTGTTACCGTCATCCGAAATGGTGAACTCTGCCACCTGTTTGCCCACGCCACCATCACGCTGCACGAGTACGTCATCAATGACCAGCTCCGGTGACCCGCCACTGTGCGCTACTCGCCAGACGTCATTGTTGTTAGGCTCATCGTTCAGAAAATAGACGTATCCGCCATCAGCAGTCGTCTGGATCTGTGAGAGTATTCCACCAATGTCCGGATAGTCATCGCGGTCAAAGATTTTGGTTGCCACGCCGTTTTCGACTTTACAAAACACCCTACCCGCCTTGAAGAATGCCCGCGAACCATCATGGTCAATAGCCAGTTCCCCAATACCCGCTCCTTCAAGATCTGGTAGAGCGATTTGTGTCAGTCCTGTACCGTCTGTGTTCACGGTGTAGACGGTATATTTGTTTGAGGTTTCGTCTCTACCAGAGTATATCAGCTTGTTGCCATCGCCGCTCATAGCCGCGTGCGTGAAATCAAAGCTGTTGAGGTCCACCAGCCGGTCGTAAACCGCATAGAAAGTAAAATTGGGGGAAACTTCTGGTGATCCAGAATCGGTTAAACCACAAATCGGCGAATTTGCGCCTGAATCACTTAACCCGCAAACCGGAACCACTCCCATAACCAAAAAAGCTAAAACAAATATCCCCAACAATACTATTTTTTTATTTGACTTCATAGTGTCCACCCCTTTTTCGTTACAAAAAAAAACTTTATATATATTATTTTCAGTCAGTGTTTAAAAGCTTTTCGATATGCATGTATTTGTTACTCATTTGAGATATATATTCACCGCTCGAAAATCCTGTTATTTACTTCCCTTCTTTTTCCTCTGCTATCTTCTTAATAAACCTAACAACAGATTTTACGGGCTCTGACAGACTATCCGCATCACCCAATAATCCGATATACTGATCCGCAAGCCTTTTTATTTCTTCCCACACTTTTTCGCTTAGCTCCGAAGATTCAGGTATACTTCATTCTCGTGAAAATCAGTGTAATCTTGTGTTTACAAATAAAAGCGCGTGTCACCGCGTAGATACCACTTTTATTATATCTTTATCCTTCAATGCGTGTTTTTCACTAAGTCTGAG
>QBUN01000264.1 GCA_013180565.1 Candidatus Methanophaga sp. GoMg3.2
TTAATGCTCGGCAAGCTTGCGAACCCGAGAAATCGAACTCGGCTGCTTGCCCTATTTGTATCGGACCCGAACCTATTACCAGTACTTTTTTGACGTCTTCTGCTTTTGGCACTTTCCTTATTTAATAATCTTGTAACATCATAAAAACATCACAGCATCTGAAAGTATTTGTTATACCAGAGGCGAGTCTAATAAAAAGAAATTTTGGCAGTTATAATACAAATACACGAAGAACACACGAAGAAAGTTCCAATGTGGTTGTTTTAAAGGGGTGCTTCCACAGGGGATTGGATAGTTTTCCTTCAATGTGGTGCAGGTACCTACTGATGGCCTAAGGATAATCTGCTATCTGTACTTTCCATTGCCCATGACACTTCCGCTTTTTTATACAAGATATATGTTGATCAACACCTAAAAGTAAAAGGGGGAAGATAAATACAGTTTCAATGCGGGAGTTATTTTTGCAGTATCCCGAATATATTTTAGATATATTAACAAAATAACCGATTTTAAGTGTATCTAACAAATATAATCGAGCATATATTGCCCATTAACCCTTCGATGCAAGGGTGGTCCGCAAATTAAGCGGTAGAAAAAAGCAAAAACAGCAAAAAAGTCACATTAACAGCCAGGGTGCCAGATAACCCCATCAATATAGCCAAATTTTCCAATTAACTCCTCATAAATCTTATCTGGGGGCGGACCTTTATCGTCCAAAATATCCTTCTCTCAGAGGAGCTCAATAACTGCAAATACCGCTGTTTTGGTGATGTGCCTCCTGAACAGGGCATTAACAAATCTTCTGAACGGAACACGCCCCTTGAAGAACTGCCATACATTATACGGCATGCACTCGAATACGAAGAGTGCGATCCGTAGATGGGTATTAGCGATTTTGTCTTGATTTTGACCTCATCCTGCACTCTAAACGTGGTTTCTATACCCCACCGCTTCTTATAATAGCGCACGTATCTGAAAATCTTATCATATTTGATATTTGTTGCAAAAACCCAGTCAAAACCGTTATAGTCTGGTAATATCGCAATACATGCGCTTATTTTGTATGTTGTCTTGTCTCTCTTCAGTTTCCCCTGATGATCGTGCAATCCCGCTCCTTTCTTTAACCATTCCTTGAACTTGTCGTATTTCGGAACCAAGATTATATATCCCCGTTTGAGTTTTTGTAAAACATTTATGACGCCCCATGAGTAAAATCCCCGGTCAAGAAGGACGATCTCGATTGGTATGAAGCGATTTTACGAATATTAGCAGCTCTTTCACGTAGTAATCAGTATCATTGCTTATTTTAGGGATATGTAAGACAGGAAGGATGAATCTCAAATTGCCTGATACAATAGATACAACGACGTATTTGTATGAATCAGTAGCACCTTTAATCGCCTTCTTCTTATCTTCCCTTTCGCCGCTTCGATCTTCCTTTTCACGACTTTTTTGTATTCTCGCAATATCAGATCCCTGCTGGCACACTTGGATAATCGCCAAAAAAGTGTGTCTACGTTTGGCAATCCCTGATCAATGCCGCTAATAGTCTCAACGTAATCCTTTGCCTGCGCGGCATTCATCAGAAGTCGAGAAATCCACTACTGAATATCCCATGCTAGTAGAATTGCCGTACAACTACTAAATGATCTTTTATCTTTATTTCAACTTTTTACGCTGATTCTTTTTACGATATCTTTTTAATTCTCCTGTTTATGCAGGATACAAGTATTGTGCAATGGCATTATTATGCATAAGAGAAAATATAGGCTTTCGGAGATACTGACTAAAACCGAAAAGCATATATATATATACTACCACAATGTATATAGTATTATGGAAAAGATAAAAGTTGAATTTAATTCGGAAGGAGTGACTGCAACGCTTACCAATCGGGTCTACCGAAATGGCATTACAATGATGGTCAATGTTGACAAAGCCGAGAATAAAGGTGAAAGCATTGACCCTAAGTTGATCGAGGATCTTGAAACCGATTATCTGCTGTCTTGCTTAGAACTTGAGAATGTCCTCACGTCTCAATTGGCCCAAAAAAAGAAGGACTCTTGGGCCTCTTTTGGTGAGACATATGGCAAACTTAAAGATGAAGAAAAGCCACTCTTTAGAGGTATTATTGGAAACATAAAGAAGGTGGCTTCAAATGTTCTCACAGGGCGCGACAGCCCATTTGAGCCGCCGTTTGGACTGCCTCCTTACGTACAGCCAATAACCCCTCCGGGCTATTTTGATGAAGACTTTTGGCAGGAGATATTTAACGAAGCGGAGACGATGGAAGCAACCGGGAAAGGTTTGGTTGCTGGGGTAGGTGCAGTTGCAGGAGCACTAGTAGCTGCAGGAGCGGCGGCTACTTTGACAGGAGGGGCTTTTGTAGCAGCGGGTGTTGCTACAGGATGTGCAGCATTTGAAGGTGGAGTTGCAATAGGCAATGCGGTTAATGAATATATGGGTTGGGAGACATGGAAGTAGGTGAAAGCGATGTCATAATAGATTAGATTAGTGAAGATATGGGTAGAGATTTCAAGTCTCTATCCCTATCACTAGGGAGGAAGATATTATGGTAAAAACAAGTATTTTCATTTTTATGGCAGGAGACAACAACCTTGATGTTTCAGGGATTCAAGATATACGAGAAATGTTGCAAACAGAATTATCTCATGACATTAATGTTATAGTTCAGTTTGACAGAAGGAAAGCAATGCCTTGGGAAGATCCATCGGAGAGAACAACTAAAAGATTTCAAGTAAAAAATCATGAACTCATAACATTACAAGACATTGGTGAAACCAACACTGGAGACCCTTCTGTTTTAAGAAACTTTTTAGACTGGGGTATAGGAAATCATCCCGCAGATAGAAATATGGTTATAATTTGGAATCACGGTGGAGGAATAAAGGATACTGATATATACAAATCCATTGGGCAAAAGGTTAAAAGTAGTCTTTTTGTGCCCCCGAAAGATCGTACAACCACTACCTTCGATAGACAGAAGAATAAGACAATTGATATTGCTGGCATGGAAAAAATAGATGAACTTTTAAACGTGCCTGAGAAATGGATATGTACAGACGATACATCTCGTGACTTTCTGGATAATTTTGAATTAAAATCAGCTCTAAGTATACCTGCCAAAAAATTAGATATAGTAGCATTTGATGCCTGCCTGATGAACATATATGAAATCATGTATCAATTGAAGGATCAAACAGATTTTATTATTGGCTCTCAAGAGATTGAACCTCCTGAAGGGTGGCCGTACAAATTAGTGCTTGATTATTTGTCTTCAGACCCGTCGGTGTCGAATCGAAATCTTCCGGCGAAGGTCGTTGAACTTTACAAAGAATCATATGCTGATAAAGGAAAACAGGTTACTCAATCAGCAATTGCTACAATACTAATTGAAGAATCTGCATCTAATTTAAATTCTTTCGCAAAATCTCTTTTAGATGTATTACAATTGATCAAAAGAGATTTATACGAGATACTATCTTCATGCCAAAGATTTAGAGAAAGAGATTATATGGATTTATACGATTTTGCAACTCTCTGTAAGAATAATATAACTATAAACGCAATAACACTCTCTGCAAGTCAATTGTTATCGTCATTAGATAAAATTATTATCGCAAATAGCATTTTAGGAGACAAGGTTGAAAATGCGCATGGTATTTCTATCTATTTTCCATTAGAGAGACCTGATGCAGAGACGATGGAGATGTATAGCAAATTGGATTTCACTTTGAAGTACAACTATTGGTTCAAATTAATTACTTCTTTTCATAAACCAAAAGCACTCAAGAGGGATTAACTGCTAGGGTTAGCGATTTTAAATAACAAAGCATTTGCGGCTTCATTTCGTTTTGCCTAACTTGCTTCGCAATTTACACAATCGGACGTTATGCGAAAGGCATGAATTTCACAAAAGGGATAAAGGTATATTTCCTCCCGATTTTATATTTTAGACTTGTCGCGGAATAATAATCCCACAGAAGAACGAGTCACTCCTACACTTGTCCGCACTCTCGATTCCGCAACACTTCAATTGATAATTACATAATTCAGAAGATATTAACATAGCTTCATCACAAAAATCATCTTTTTTGTTACGAAAACTGTCCGAAGTCATCAGAAATCGCTTAATTCAGCCAATAGCATGTTCTACCAGAACTCGAGTGTCACTGATAAACTTATCGTCGAGTAGAGCTAATAGCCACCTCCTCCCGGAAGCTGCTATGAGCCCCCTCACAGAACCGGACTTGAGGTTTTCCCTCATCCGGCTCTTCAGAAGAACCTCCCCCTCCTTTAAAGGATAGGCTATGAGTCCAGTTTTGTTGCCACCCTTTACCCGCCTCTTTGTGCGGTGGGTGTGTCCCTGACCCAACGGTTCAACCGCCGGTCCCTACCCTCCACGGGTATTACCCCGCTTCTCCGGTACTATGAACTTGTCCGACTCCCAGAGTGCCATCTGTACTATCTTACCGTTCATAGGCTTGATAGCACATACTCCCGTAAGGAGAACACTCTGGCCCTCCCGAGTTCCCATAATATCCATTTGATACCGTGCCACGGTCTCAGACCCCGTCAGGCTCTCATCACCTCGCCATGTCCTATTAAGACTATCGGCGATGAGAGTGCTGCCTTTCGTCACATGAACAATGTCGGCCTCCGGGACGATGAATATTTCGTTCATATAATCGATTGTTTAATCGTTTTATCATTTCATCATGACTTATTCGCTTAACCCCTGACTCACTTTGTTGCTCTGCAATACTAAGTTTTTGGTAGAGTTCTAGAAGTGCTTCTTGCTTTTCATATCGTATGATATTCATCACTACAAGATCTCCTTTCCCATTCTTGGTAATGTATACCGGCTCTCCTTCTTTACTCATAATGTCAACTTATAACACTCATAATTTTTCCCATTCATCAAGCGAGATTTCTTTTTCTAAGATAAAAACTCGGCGCTTGCATGGCGTCCATCTACCCATAAGCAATCCCTTTCAAAGTTGGGACTCCCTTATTTAGGTCAATACGTCCTATCACCGGTAGTGGGTCGCCATGCCTTATCTTCACAATCAGCCAACCCTCTAACACCGATTCCAACTCGTCTTGGCACTCATAAAGCGTTTTCCCAAAGGCAACAACGCCTGGACAGAGTGGTATACGTCCCGCATATGTCCCATCCTCTAAGATCTCATATACTGCTTTGCTCATCGCTTTATCTATATCTTCTATAAGCATATGACCACCTATTATAGCTTTGTCTTTGCTTATTAAATTTGTTTTGGATACTCGCATACATATCCATATTAAAACAAATCAAATATTATAATGAAAAACTATCATTCCCTCCCGTGGAAATCCGTGTAATCTCGTGGTTTGCTATATGCGCTCATCACCAGTCATATT
>QBUN01000263.1 GCA_013180565.1 Candidatus Methanophaga sp. GoMg3.2
TGTTGGGTCCGATGGATGAAAAATTAAAAAATCACTGACTTTTTCGATTGTGCCACCTTTGGGTATTATGAAGATTCCAATATCCTTTTTACCTTATCCTTCTTCCTGACTGCTTCTTTAACCGCTTTATCCACTTTCCGTTTCATCGTTTCAAAATTCTGCCCGGATTCGCCCACAACCTTTTTTATCGGCGTGTATGCTGACTCACGGAATTTAGGTACAAACTCTTTACTTGCGCCGGCAACGACAATTTCGGCACCGTTGCCTTTTACAACACTGCCTATCTCTTCTATTCGCATTCCCGCACTTCTTACAACCGCTTTAACAGCTTCTGCAACTTCCGCGGGACAAATGACCAGAAGTGCATCCAGAGATACGCCTAAATAGTCTATTGCACGCCGTTTTAACATTGCAAGCACTTTTTTATTTACTAAAGCCCGTATTCTATCTTCATGAAAGACGAGTCTCACGTGTGATACTTTTGCAATCTCGTTTGCATCGCCCCTGATGCCGCCGTTTGTAACATCGGTCATTAGATGAACCTTCTTCACCATATCTTCTTTGATAAGCAGGTTACACGCACTCAGAAATTTTATGTTCAACGTTTCCTGCACCACTTCCGGTTCGCCGTAATACAAAGCGGCAGTCGTTATAGTGCCACCACCTGCGCCTTCGCTCATCAAAATCACATCTCCTTCTCTTGCACCTTCTCTCGTTACGACGGTATCAGCCACGCCAACTGCGCCAACGCAGCCGGTCATTCTTTCCCCTATTACCACATCACCACCGATTCTCAATGTCGAACCCGTAACGAGTGGAACGCCAGCAGCGTCTGATACCGTGGAAATCCCCGCTATATGATCGAATATCTTCGCAACGTCGCCGTCATCCGCCACATGAATGTCCGATAATAGCGCAACTGGTGTGGCGCCCATCACGTACACGTCACGAAGTGCCGCACGCGCAACATGAAAACCAGCGAGAAAAGGGAAATCGCTCAGCCGCGAATGCATTCCGTCCACAGTCACCACGATCAACTTTTCCTTACTTCCCTCCGGAAGACGGACTACACCGGAATCACTCAGGCTCGATGAGTCAACCACGGCGCCCGTTGCCCCTATTAACTCGCCTATCTTCTCATGGGCATAAAAATCACCTGCGCCTCGGGATCCAACTCCCAACTCGCCCATTCTCACGTTTGATTTGAGTTCGGTGATAAGTTCGTCATTAAAATCAAGCGTTATCTTTGATTCTTCTAATACTGCTTCAGCAATTTCTTCTGCATTTTCTTTCGTTATACGATCTTGTTTTATCTCTACTATACGGTTGCACAGCTCTGCTATTATCCTACTGTCTACTTCGCCTTCTCTTAATTTCCGCTTCGCAAATCCCTCAAGGTCCATTTTTCACGCTTTTTCCTTTATTTTTATTTCAAGTTCTTCTTCGGAATATAAATTAAATGACAACCTACTTCATTTTATTTCCCATAAGAAGAAATTTTTTGTAGAACAAAAACATAGCAAGGTATAAGAAATGACCATGAGTGAAGAAGAAGCGGAAAAATCAGTCAAATTATTTTACAATTATCTAGCACAGGAAAAAGGGCTAAGCGAAGAAACCGCCTCAGAGCACGCGCATCAAATTGGCTTCTTTGCAAACAACTACCTCACGGGCTACGAGGAAAAGAGCCTACAGGAAGTTACCGAGATGAATATAGAAGACTATCCCGGTAACTGGTATATCCGAAAAGTCTGGAATAGTAGCAAGAGTGATGTTCGCCCTATACTTGTCGCGCTCAAGTTATTCGGGCTTCTCGATTTTGGGTTTAAGAAAGACAGAAAGGAATATTTAGTTAATCACGGTTTGGGAATTGAATGGTTCACAATCACTAAACTTGGGAAAAAGATATTCCAGGGTATAAGGTATTAAGGAACTTGTTAGAGGAATGAACGTAAGAGAAACCGGAATAGACGAGGGGACATCGGAAGTAATCGTTACAACGAGATCAGCATCAGGCACTTTCAATGCTGCCCCTATTGGTATAATAACAACAACTAACGAACATTTTGTGAAGCTATACAAAAGTTCAAGAACCTTTACTAACGTGCAGGAAACGAAGAAATTGGCTGCGAATGTAACCAGTGACGCGGTCTTATTCGTGAAAGCGGCATTTGATGATCTGGGCGAATCGCATTATTCATCTCTTTCTGGCTTTCCTGTACTAAAAGAAGCGAACTCATGGATACTATTCCAGGCAGTTTTGGCAGAGAAAAACACTGAATATTCTCTCTTTCAATTGACGCCCCTTACCCTAAAAATCAATCGTAAGGATCTAAAAGCGATAAACAGAGGTCTTAATGCGGTGATTGAAGCCACTATACTCGCAACGAGGTATATCATAGTCAACGATGAGCGAGAAAAGGAAGAGCTAAAAAAACAGATGGCACGTTATGCCAAAATAGTCGAAAAATGCGGCGGTCATAGAGAGAAAGAAGCGATAAGAATTCTGGAAGAGAAGTCTTTTGTAATTGTTTAGTTAACCACCAGATTAAAGCTTTTTGCATGCAAAAAGGTCTGTGTTAATCTTGTGTAATCTCGTGGTTTTCCAAACACTCTTTTACCATCTTTATCGCACACAAATCACCACAGATAGAGCAGGCATCACTTTCCGAAGGTCTGCTATTTCTTATCCTTTGCGCCTCCTCTGCGGTCATTGCAATCTCAAATTGCTTCTTCCAATCGAGGTTTCTTCTTGCATATGCCATCTCATCGTCTAATCCTCTAGCTCGTTCTCGTTGCCCCTCCTTTACTAGATCTGCGACATGCGCAGCTATCTTCGTTACGATCGTGCCTTCCTTTATGTCGTTCACAGAGGGCAATGCCAAATGTTCTGATGGCGAGACCATGCAGAGGAAGTCTGCACCGTACATTCCTGCGACCGCACCACCGATCGCACTTACGAAATGGTCGTATCCGGGTGCGATGTCTGTAACAAGAGGTCCTAAGAGGTAAAGCGGTGCAAAATCCGTTACATGCTTTATTATCTTCACAGATGCTTCTATCTCGTCTAATGGTACATGTCCCGGGCCTTCGACCATTGCCTGTACGCCTTCTTCACGAGCTCGCTTCACAAGTTCACCAAGCGTAATGGCTTCTGCAAATTTGGCACGGTCCGAAGCATCGGAAATGCAGCCTGGACGCATACCATCGCCCAAACTGAGCGTTAAATCATACTCATTCGCTATTTCCAATAGGTAATCATATTCTTCGTAAAATGGATTCTCACGCTCGTTATGTATCATCCAAGCAACGAGGAACGCACCACCACGACTGACAACATCTAATATGCGTCCGCTAAGTTTCAATCGTGCCAGCGAATTCTGATTGACTCCTGCATGAATGGTAACAAAATCTATGCCGTCTTTTGCATGGTTTCTTACCGCGTTGAACATGTCATCTGAACTCATGTCCACTACTGCTCTTACGTCCGCCTTCTCTAAAGCCGCTTGATAGATCGGAACCGTCCCCACCGGTACATCTACCTCTTTCAAAATTGCACTCCTGGTTGCATCGAGGTCCCCACCAGTAGAGAGGTCCATTATAGCATCAGCGCCGTATTCTACCGCAACCTTTGCCTTTCTCACTTCTTCCTCGGCACTAACATAATCCTTTGACGTACCCACGTTAACGTTCACTTTCATACTCATCCCAGCGCCAATAGCTTTTAGCGTTATAGCTCTCTTCTCTGCCCTCTTTGCGTTTCTGGGGATTACCACTCGACCTGCCCCAAGGAGTTGTTTCAATTTTTTCACGTTAACCCCTTCAGCAAAAGAAACTTTTTCTAATTCCTTCTCTTCCCACTTGACGGTGCCCGAATTGCCGTTCATTTCTTACTCGTCCTTTTTCATCTTAATAAAATTGTTAGATATACACCAACATATGATATATATACCCCCTCAAAGATATAAAATATAGATCCCTGATCGCTTTTAGTAACGAAAAAAATGGGTATATATCTAATCAAATTGTTGAACTTCATTTTCTTCTAGGCGTTTCTTAATTTGTGTTAAAGTAGTATACCAATCAACTATACGCCGTTCCGCGAATCCCAGTATAATCACTATAGCCACGAACAGGAAGATTGTAAGCGGGAAGAGGCACCAGGGACCACACATACCCGGATTCTCACATGATTCTATAAATTCTAGACTTATAGTCATAGCTCTTCCTCCGCTTTTATGTTGGTCTTTTGTATATAAAAACTTTTTTGTGAATCTGTGAGAGGTTCCCTATTTAAACGCGCTATTTCAGGAATTCTGCCCCATGTTGCTAGCTTGTCATTATATATTACAAGCGCACCTTCAACGCCTTCCACGTGGTTGATCGCGTGGAATGCCTTTGAGATAGATTGTGCATCAGTGGCGGAATTGCATAGCGCCGTAGCTGCGGCATCGGACAAAGATGCGCTATTACTTATTACCGTTGCTGCATCTGCGTGTCCAAAGCTTATGGAATGTCCTACGGTACCCGAGGATGTGCATATCCCCACCATAGAGGCGGAAGGTTTTAGCTTGAGTGCAATCTTGTTTGAGAAGGGACTTTCGCCTGCATATATGCCTACAAGTATCTCTCTATCACTTATCAATGCAACATCGCCACCATTATCTACCATTGCGTATGTCGCCCCGGCATCTCGCATTGCTTCAACTGCGAACTCAGCTAAAGTACCTGCAACTGCTGACATTGGCCCTAAGCCGAATTTTTCCGCGGACTCTATCATTTTTCGCACTATCGCCGGTATACTATCATTACCAACTTCTGCCTCTTCTACCGGATAGCTTTCAAGTGTTACAAGGAAGTAAGGATGCCAGCGCACGAATCGTTCCAAATCTTTTCTGCGTTCTTTTATTTCATCTTTTGCAGCCTCTATGTGCCTCTTTTCGTCTGCGGTTATCCATACAAAAGTCTCTTTTAGCCGGAAACTTTCTCTCATCAAAAATCTACCCGTTCTTGTGCTGATTCACCAAAGTCAAACACTTTTTCACTTAAGATCATAGGAATCTCATCCCTGTTCTCTTCCGTAACAACAATTATCTCAAAATTGCGTTTTATCCACCTTACCAGTTCGTGCTCCGACCTCTGATGCACAGAAACAATGAGGTGTTTATCACTTTTTATCGCTTCTTCCACGGCAGCGATGAAACGCATTGACTTCAGCTCCATAGGCCCTATTTCATCAACGAAGATCACTGCTATATCAGGACTTGCTACCGCACCTTTTATCGCGTTTGCACCGATGGAATCTAAATCTATTATGTTTACCCCATATTTACCCACTTTTGTGCCTCGCTGATGCACATGTGCCAGAAT
>QBUN01000411.1 GCA_013180565.1 Candidatus Methanophaga sp. GoMg3.2
AGAGGTCGCACATCTCACGCGTATCATAAGGATTGCAATTGAACGTACAGCCATTGACCACTTCGATTTCTGGTAGCAGTTCTGCAAGAGCACGAACAGCAGTGGATTTCGCAGTTCCTTTCTCGCCTCTGATAAGTACCCCGCCTATACGGGGATTAATGGCATTCAAAATAAGCGCTTTCTTCATCGTATCTTGCCCTACAATCGCAGTAAAAGGCAGTATCTCCCTTCTAATGTGGTGAGTCATTTTTTATCCACCTATTTTATTTGTGACTATTTTAGATAACATATTAACATTGATGCCATATAATCTTTTCGATATTTATTTGATAAAACTTTTTTCTGTATTGTTTTATTTTTAAATGAAAAAAAGAGAGGGTATATCGAAAAAATAAAGGGAATATAATTCAAAATTGTGACTATTGATTAATGCAAGTGATGAGGAATTGAAGTGGTAGAATACTAACAGAAAAAGATTGGTGTGCAAAGCAAATGCCTATAATATCAATAACACTATTATGAATATCACATCTATAACAAGCGTAGTAGTAGCATTTATCGCAACAGTCTTGCTCCCCAGCTTAGGACCAAACAGCGACACATGCAGGGGTAAAGAATGTTTTGCAAATCTTGCCGAGAATGATACTACCGTGCCCAGGAATAGCGCAATTAGCACACCTTTTGTTGTTATCAGTCCTTCAGCCAGAAGGCTACCTGCGAGGATTATCCCGGCATAAGTGTTCACAATCTCCGTTGCACTAATCAAAGCGACCCCACTCTCCAATCCTAAAATGTTCGTAAGCGGTTCCAGGATCGCAGAAACTCTATCGAACAAGTTCAGCTCCATCGCCACGGATACCAGAAACAGGGTGATGAACATCAGGGGCACAATCCTTTTGAGCATGTTGCATGTGCTTTTAGCGCTTTTATTCAATGCCTGTTTTTTGTCATCCTCTGGTGCTTTATCACGATTGGTAGCAGCAATATCAGAACGTTTTTTCGCGTCTTTTAGCCATATTCTCGCAAGGAATATCCCAAAACATGTTTTCAGGAATGCCGCGAGCCCTACCAGGCACACATAGATTGCCCCTGTAGTTAACCCGAGAATAGGAATCAACACTGGTATGAAATATGTGAAGAGGTGAGAGAGGATGCTAGGAAAAGAGCTGATTAGCGTGGTTGCGATTACCTCGCGCTCAGAAATAATTCGCTCTTTCAGTCCGTCCACGAGCATGGAGTAACCGGCAGTAGTGCTAAACGTGCAGGTTACCACAGAAAGAGCAGATACTGCACTGATATTCGCTTTACTGGAGATTGGTTTGATCAACCGGTCAAATTTTCGCATTAGGCCGATGTTAACCGCGAAACTCGTTGCAAATATGCCTATTGCTATGACCGGGACAATTCTCAACATCCAACAAAGGGCATATATCAGCGGAGTATATATAATCTCCATCATATTAACGTAAGGTTTTTATACTCTTCAAACATTTCCGGCTCCGCAGTCAGTATTCTCTATTTCTTATCTCACCTGACACAGCATCTGATGTCATCTTCTTTTTGTTTTCCCCTTCTGCTTCATTCAGTTTTCCCAATAGAATATTCTGTATAATCTATCTTGTGAAATCTCGTGGTTCTATACCTATTCTCCCTTTTGCATCACTTTCACCTTTGCATTCAATACTTTAAAATCCTCTATCGGCATCACATCTATCGCACCACCCTGGAAATCGCCTTTCACATCGCCCATCTTCTCTTCTATCCATCCTTCCATCTCGAGGTATGCGCTCTTCAATCCTTTTATTACTTCTTCATCGGCGTCCCATAGCCCTCGTTCATAAGCCTCCAACAATCTTCTTCCGACCTCTTCCAACGCCCAGGGATTATTCTCCTCAAAGAACTCTCTCATCTCTTTATCCAATACGAACGTCCTTGCAATATCATCAAATATCCAATCATCTACCTCCTGCGTGGTCGCTTCCCAGCCGTAAACCCGCCCTATCCGCTTTGATATGTCACCAGCACCTTTGTAGCCATGACGCTTCATCCCAGCTATCCATTTTGGATTCAGCAACTTCGACCTGACAACCCTTCTCACCTCGTCTGCAAGGGTCCGTATTTCTATTTTGTCCCGGTCCCTCGTATCACCATAATATACATGCACGTCATTCCCGGAAATCTCCTTCGCCGCAGTTGTAAGACCGCCATGAGTCCCGAAATAGCAACAACAGCCCAACAGATCGTATTCATCTGTAACTGTCTTATTGAAAGTGAGGTTAACAGTTTCGAGCTGCGCAACGAGCGTATCCTGCGCTTCGGCACCAAAAAAGCTCTTCCCGTATGCATATCTGCTCCAATGCACAAACACATCTGACAGGTCTTTATCCTCCTTCCACGCAGAGGCATAGACCGCTAAATTCACGCCGTTTCCATACGTGCCCGGCTTACTTCCGAAGATACGTGCATATCCTGCCTCATTTCCTGTTGTATTCTTCTTCTCTGTGTCCAAGGCATGCTTTCTCACATAGTTCTCTTCTATCGGTTCGTCAAGCATAGCAACTTCCTCTATTGCCTCATCTACGAGTTCGATGCAATTGTAAAAGCAATCTCTCGTGATTCCACTCACTCTTATCGTTACATCTATCCTCGGACGACCAAGTTCTTCTAAGGGTATTATCCTGTATCCATTTACCTTTCCGCCTTTCCAGACGGGCTCAGCACCGATTAAATACAATATCTGTGATAATTGCTCGCCATCTGCCCACATGATGTCTGATGCCATCCAGTACATAGCAATGTTCTCAGGCAGCTTTCCGTTCTCCGCCTCGTATTTCCCGATCACTCCGTCTGCAAGTCGCTTACCGATCTCCCAGGCAGCTCTTGTAGGTATCTTGAAAGGGTCAAGGGAATAGAAGTTCCTGCCGGTAGGTAGTATCTCGGGCTTTCCTCTTGTTATGAGCCCCGAAGGTCCCGGCTCGATGTATCCTGCATCAAAGCCATGAAACAAACTACCCATCTCGTCCGATGCCGCTATCCTTGAAGAGATATCCATTACCTTCTCCCACATCAAATATAGCTTTTCTGTCTTTTCCCGCTCAAATTCGCTCCCAACTATCCTCTTCGCGGCTTCCAGAGGTTCCTCTTCTGCTAAGAAGGCGGAAATAAACTCTTTCGCAATACCATCCACCTTAGCTAAAAGCTCGCTTTCCGCTTCCGATGGCACTATATCGAGTTCCATGAGTTCAAAAATCAGTTTCCTTAGCTCTGAATCATATTTCAGTATCGAATTGATTAACTCGACCCTCTTAGCACCTCCGGGAACTTCGCCGAAGATATGCATGCCATCAGGAATTTGCGTGTTGTATATGCGAGTGATAGCACTGTGTGCAAGTTCTATTACTCCCGCGAATGAATGCCCATCCTCTAACCTTTTATCAAGCTTTATCTCCCCTGACAGTTTCGTCTCCCTTATCAAATCAACAATTATGTGCTCTAACGCATGCGCTCTTGCCTTGTCGGATGATTTAACCTTGTTGTATTCCGCAATATGGTCTTCAAGACCTTTTAAATCGCCATACAAGCCACTTTCGGTCATAACTGTCTGCATGTGGTCTATAAGCGTTGCATAACTCCTTCTCTTTGCTATTGTCCCTTCTGGAGGATTATCAGAATTGTAGATATACAGATGAGGCAAATTCCCTATTGCAATATCTGGGTAGCAGCTCTCCGAGAGCGCGACAGATTTGCCGGGCAAAAACTCCAGGTTGCCATGCGTTCCTACATGGACAATCACATCTGCGCCGAAGGTATTTTCCAGGTACTGATAGGTGGCGAGATATTGATGCGGTGGCGGCACTTCCGGGTCGTGTAAAATCTTGCATACCTGCCCGTCACATCGTGAACCCGCGCATCCTCGCTTCGGCTGCACGCAAACCACTGCATTTCCATAATTTACGCCTGTTACCACGATCTTATTATCATAAACCATCGCTGCGGGAACACCATTTTTCGCCTCGCCAGGAGGATTTCCCCATGCTTCACATGTTCTTTCCTTCACTTGTTGGGCGAGTGTATCAAACCACTTTTCATATTCTGCTTTATCTATCATTGCGAGTGCCCCGCCTTTAGTTACAATTTCATCTATCGTAGTCCACCGGAACTCGGAAACCGCCTTTCGGGCCATAATCGTCTCTATAAGCGCTTTACCATCTTCCGGTGGCTCGATAGAATAGCCCGCCTCTTTCATTCTCCTCAATATCCTCGCGGCACTTTCCAGGGCATCAAGATGTGCGGCACCACCTACTGTTGCTTCAACGCTTGCACAGGGATTATTATGAAGGATAAATGCCACTCTTCTGTCTGATTTTGGTTTATCTTTCAGCTCTATCCATTTCTTCACCCGGCGCGCAATCTTTTTCACCCGTTCTTCTATCGCAGTATGCTGCTCGAATTCGTTATCACCATCTCTTTTTAATGCACCTATTATTATCGGTTCGATTACGCCTTCTAATTCCGGCATCGCTACACTCCAGCCAACTTCCAGGCTGTTTAACCCCTGCATATCGTTTTTCCATTCCTCTTCTGTCGTATGGTATGGCATAACGGGGTGGAATACCGGAACATCGAGTTTCTTCAGTGCGGTTACCGTTCCACCCTCGTCTCCGGCATTAAATGCCGATTGTAAGTTTATGAATGCGTCAATTTTGTCCATAAAGAAAGTGTCAATGACTTCACTGCTCGATTTGGCGCCTAATTCCTTATCGCCCAATCCATAGCTGAAGACAGGAATCACATCAAACTCGTTTTCTAATTCGCGAACCAAGGCATCCACGGGTTCGAGGTCTCGGCTCGCCCAATAAGTACGAAAGAAGAGAATACCCACTTTATGCTTGCGACTGGGTTTATACCATGCGAAATAGTCATCTAAGCAGTCGAAAGCAATTTCGGCATCCGGATGATATATGCCCTCCCACAGCGACTCTTTTGGGTTCTCATATTTATAATCCAGACCTAAAACCTCTTTCCCTATGTATCTTATCATATTGTTTATGTTCTCTGCCTCGCCATATGCGTGGTAGGCATTGACCGTTGCAACAACATCTAAGGGGACATTAGAAAGCGACCAGTAGGAAGAATCATGTCCAAAAGAGATTGTGGGTACGTCTTTATCCAGCCCTTCGATTATCTCGTCCCAATGTGCCTCGTTTGAGGGATGTAAAAGGATGATGTCCGCCTGCCCAAGGGATTTTATGCACTCCTTTCGCTTCCTCGCATCTTCTACGTCATAGGTTGACCACACGTTTAACTCCACACCAAGTTCTTTACAGGCATTGATGAGCAATGCCATATCACTTCCCCATGTTATTGCAACTAACTTCATTTTTCATATCTCCCTACTCTATTATTATAACTTGTGATATAAAAAGGTTATTTATATCCCTAAGATCACGTAGATTTTCAAATTATTTCTGCGCTTTCCTTCGAGAGTTATGCTTTTATGGTATTACAAAATAGATTGTAGTTATTATGAATACCGTTGTGCCAATGAACACGGCGAGTTCGATAGAAGCCAGTTTTGTGGCGAACTTGATGCCATAGATAGAAGTAAAAATAGGAAAAACGTTCTTCGGAAAATCCATTATCGAAACGAAAAGGAGCAAGCCAATGAATAGAGTGAGCAAGACCTCCTTAGAAGTAAATAAATCGTTTCTGAACATCTCTCCTGCCATAACCATACCTGCCGTAGGACTTGCAATCTGCGTAGAGATCACAATAACCGATTGTGGAGAAAGACCAACAGGATGTAAAAAAGGAGCGATATGTTCGCCTAACGCCTCAAATGCACCAAAATGCATCAATAGCATTAACACGATAAGTGTTATCCCCAGCCTCAGCGATATTTTTTTCATTAGATTTAGAGCTTCGGTAAAGGATTTCTTTATTGCTTCTTTCTTTGACTTCTTTATCTCTTCTCCCGCTGATGATTTATCTTCAAAGCCTGCATTTACTTGTTCCACCTGGTTGATGCTCAGTCTACCATAACAAAATCCTATCGCCATGGTTACAATAGCCCCGATAAAAGAGAATGCGATATACTTCAGGGCGAGCGTGAAGCCAAGTGCAGGCACTGCTATGGGTAGGTAATACTGAAGTAATGTTCTCATTCGCATTGTAGCAGAGGATATGAGCACAGCAGTGATCGCTTCTTTCTCATTCACCTGCTTATTATTTAATAAAGATGCTAACGTTGCATGTGCGGCTGTTGCATTGAAGAGGAAGATGGCAGGTATTATCGCGGCATCATGGGGCAGTTTAGCCGCTTTCGTCAAAGGTTCCAGAGGCTTGCTGATATATCGCAGTAAGCCTAACTCCATAGCTGCATTTGCAAGGAATATGCCCAAGAACATGAAGATCATAAGCCGGGCATACAAAGAAATATAATAGAACATTTATAGATCGTGCCTCTTTTTAGATCCGCAACCGATTTGTTTTTATAGTCGTAGTCAGTCGTTACCCCTCCACGGCTGTCGAGTCCTTACTCTAAAGCCATGAAAATGAAGGAGGCATAAAAACCGCCCCCCAACCAACAAACTTTTCTGCTTTTTCGCATTGCACACTATCTTATTTTCGTTCAACTTCCAGGTGGTGGATAGAGCGGAATCATACCTTCCGGGTATTCTATGTTTATCCTTGATTATCGCATCGGGATTTTCAGTTATCACCCATTCCCGCGTAACATGCGGGTATGTCGTATCCAGGTCATTGGCGATATTTATGCCGCCTGCCATGACGCACAGCTCGTCAGATGCAAAGCCAGGACCCCTAGTTCCGATATCTCCCAGGCCGTTGTACTTTGCTTCTATGAATACTGTTGGCTTTTGCTCCTCTGTCAATCCATCCACAAGGTTTTTGACTTCTTCTTCCTTCTCCTTGCACCAATCATTGTAATCTTTTGCCTCGTCATTCTTATTAAGGATATAGCCCCGCTTTTCCACTTCCTCACTCAAAGTATTTTGTTTGTAGAAATCCAGAGCAACCGCAGCGATACCAATGGGCTCTAAATGCTCGTCAACACCTGTTATTTTGCTTACATAGCTTATGACCAAATCAGGGTCAAGCGCATTTTTCTTTTTATCACCTCCCTATTTTTTTTCTTTCCCATCTTTCACCTCTTTTTTTCTCTTAGCTATCTCTTTTTTATATGCTTTCCAGTCATGGATACACAAACACACAATGCTCACCAACATCAAAGTCTATACCACAGAATTCATCCACATACTCCTGCTGTATCGCCTGCGGGTCTAAATCCTTAAATACATCAGGATGGAACCACTTTGCGAGATATGCAAGACTAACGGGCTGTTGAGGTGCGAACATGACGCTATCGTCTATCACATAAACACTATCGTTTATCACTGCATCCACGCCTTCAGCGAAACCGGGCAATCCTATTATACCATCGTATTGCTCTTTCATCCCACTTACATCATCGCTCTCAAAGCCTCCCGCATACGAAGGTCTAAAGATAATCGCCGGGTTTTGGTCCAGAATCCACTCCACTTGCACGGTAAAATAACGTTCTCCTTCATCCTCAGCTATATTTATCCCGCCTGCTCTCACGCATAAATCGTGTGAGCCAGTGCCTTCAGCTCGTGTTTTCCTCTCTGTTTCACCCTTACCACTATCTATGAATACCCTTGGTTTTTCCTCCTCTGAAAGTCCTGATATTTTTTCGTCTATTTCATCAACGTATTCGTCATACCACTCGATATATCCACGTGCATTTTCTTCCTCTACGAGTAAATATCCAAGCATGTTCATCTCGTTTCTAAGTGTTTCCAGCCGGTAGAAATCAAGACGAACCACTGAGATATCTGTGCCTTTTAACTTATCCTCAAGTTTTTCCGGCGCTGGCCATTGCCCAAAAGCAAATACCGAATCTGGGTCCAATGCCAATATCGCCTCAACGTCTGGACTAGACCACTTTCCGACCGATGGCTTCGCACACAGGTCAGGGAAGAAGACGTAGTCATCGGTCATGCCCGCAGTAACACCAATTATCCTGTCCTTTGCACCTAATGCACGAATCGCTTCTGCTGTATCTGTATTCAGCACGACTATTTTCTCCAGTGGCATGGATATGGTTACATCTTCTCCGTTTGCATCAACAAGCGTAAGCTCCTTCTCCTTACCCACGATGATCAACTTAATCTGAATGAAATCCAGTGGGTTTATTTTACCATCGTATTTCGCATCTGCTAACTCCGTCTCCGGTTTCTTACCGAAGAATATCAGCTTCACGTATGTTAAATCGCGCATATCTATCGTATCGTCTTCATTCGCATTGCCGTAAATCTCTAAAGTGCCTGCATCACTAGCAAGCGCCGGAGATACCAGCAGCATTGTACAAAGTGCTAATCCTATCACTACTACTATTTTTGTTTTCATTTTTTTCCTTTTCACCTCCTAAAACCTTCTCTCACTCATCACCCATCTCCCATCTCCTCTCTCCTCTTTGACTCATAGTAGCGGATACACGAACACACCCTTCTCATCTAAGTCAATGTCCAGACCCTGGAATCTTGTCAGGTATTCTTGATGAATCGCTTTCGGATCCAAATCTGAGAAGAGTTCAGGATAGAGCCATTTCGCAAGGTATCCTATGCCTATAAAGTTCCTTGTACCACCAATGACATGGTTAGTGATTATATAGACCGTTCCGTTTTCCACGGCTGTTACATGTTCCAATCCTGTTCTATTCATTATTTCGTCTCTTACCTCTTCTAATACAGTTGTATCGTCAGACTCGAGTTCGTAACCACCCGCTTTCTTTTCGATCCGGACGATAAATTTGGGGTCTTCTACTATGACCGCTTCGGCATCTACATCAATATACTCGCCCGGCTCATCGCCAAAGACATTGTATCCACCAGCCATCTCAAGCTTCTGACCCCAGCCAGCTTTATTAGTTGCTGTATGCCACTCTCTCCAGCACTCGAGGTACACCGTTTTTTTATCTGCCTCAGAAAGCCCTTCTACTTGCTCATTAATGCTATTCATGTATCCCTGGAAGAACTCCAGGAACTCTTTTGTCTTGTCCACTTTGTTCAAGACGTAACCCATCTTTTTTGTCTCGTCCACATAAATCGCCCCTGGTCTGTAATTGTCAAAGCGAAGCACTGTTATATCAGGGTCTGTGGCTTCCAGCTTATCCAGGATGTCATCGCAGTAAGATGTTGAAAAGGACGCATACAAAAATACGAGATCGGGCTCCAGCTCTAATGCCTTTTCAATATCCGGCGACCAGACAGATCCTACACTGGGATAATCGCTGAATTCCGGGAAGAAAACATCATCTGCTACGGCATATTTGTTTAGGCCCACTACGCTGTCTGTTGCCTTAATTGATCGCATTGTTTCAAGTGCTTCGCTGAATACTACTATCCTCTCTATTGGCTTCTTCACTGTCACTATCCTATCAGCGGAATCAACAAGCGTGAGCTCCTTCTCCTTACCCACGATAATCAGCTTTATCTGAATAAAATCCAGCGGATTTATTTTGCCATCGTATTTCGCATCTGCTAACTCTGTCTCGGGTTTCTTACCGAAGAAAATCAGCTTCACATATGTCAGGTCTCGCATGTCAATCGTATCGTCTTCGTTTGCATTGCCGTAGATGCCTAAGTCGTAATCGTCTTCTGAAGATGTTGTAATCGTGCTTGCAGTTACTTTATACATTTCTTGATTTTGCTCAGCGGCAATAACCGGTATAGCCACTAAGAAAACTGAACACAGCACGGTTGCTATTTCCAGCATTGCTAAGGTTTTTGTTTTCATTTTTTTATCACCTCCTAAGTTTTTATTCCTTTTCTCATTATTCCCCATCATTTCGGTCATCTTTCTCATTTCTTTTCCGCTTTTTTGAAGGAGAAAATAAAAGAAAATCCCCTTCAAACTTTTTATTTTTTCGCATTGGTCTTTTGTATTATACAGGTTCTTCAGGATACACAAATACACCGTGCTTGTCTAAGTCAAAGTCTAATCCCTGAAATCTTGTCAGATATTCCTGATGGATTCCCTGTGGATCAAGATCGCTAAACATATCTGGATGGAACCATTTTGCCATGTATCCTATGCATATAAAGTGTCTTGCTCCACCCATGATACGTTCATACATTACGTAAACATCTTTATTCTCCACTGCGGTGATCTTAGCCAATTCAGAACGATCCATAATTTCGTCTCTTACTTCTTTTAGCCCCGTTGCATCATCCAAACCATAACCACCTATATTAGACGTTTTGACTATAAACTCGGGATTTTGTGTTATCAGTTCTTCTGGATCGACATCAAAAGTACTGTACGGCTCATCACCAAAGATATTATTGCCACCAGCAATCCGTATCTTTTGATGATACCCACTTTTTGCACCAGCAGTCCTATAAGGTCTCATTAAAGATTCCCAGTATACACCTGGTTGCTCTTCTTCTGAAAGCCCTTCTACTCGCTCTTTAATGGAATTCATATACTCCTGGTGGAAATCAATAAACTTTTCCGCTTCATCCTTTTCAAAGATATATCCAAGTTTTTCCACCTCTTCCATATACGTGTCTGGCTTGTAGCAGTTGAAACCAAGTACTACAATCCCCACTGACTCAAGTGTATCTATAATCTCTTTCTTTGACGTACAAGACGATGGGTACCAAAGGACAACATCGGGTTTTAGTTCTAATACCGCCTCAACATCAGGATTAAAACCTGATCCCACTTTTGGATAATCACTAAACTCTGCAAAGAATATCGTGTCGCGTTCTGTGTAATACGTCTCTATAGCGATTACCTTGTCCTTTGCTTTGATTGATCGCATCGTTTCAAGGATATTAGTGTTGAGCGGTATAACACGCTTTATCGGCTTTTTTACCGTCACTATCCTATCAGCAGAATCCACAACTGTGAGCTCATTCTCCTTCCCTACGATGATCAACTTAATCTGAATAAAATCCAGCGGGTTTATTTTACCATCGTATTTCGCATCTGCCAACTCCGTCTCAGGCTTCTTACCAAAGAATATCAGCTTTACGTATGTTAAATCGCGCATATCTATCGCATCGTCTTCATTTGCGTTGCCGTAAATCTCTAAAATGCCTGTGTCATTAGCAAGCGCTGGAGATACCAGCAGCATTGTGCAAAGTGCTAATCCTATCAATACTACTATTTTTGTTTTCATTTTTTTGTTTTTATCACATCCTAAAAACTTTTCTTCTTCTCCCATCACGTTCCACCATCTTCCACTTCTTTTTAATGATTATCATGAGCGTGGTGATGCTCTAATGCTTTTTCAACCCATTTTGGCAAAGTTGCTTCTGGATAGCTGTCGAAATCAGCAATATAAGGTTTTATATCCAGAATAGGAGTTCCATCTAAGGCATCCAACCCTTTCACTAACACCTCTCCGTTCTCAGGCGAAAAATTTACTAATTCCACTACCGAAAGAGCGATAGGATTAGGTCTGACTGGCATCCTGGTGGCAAATACTTTCACCCCTGGGGGTTTATGGTGCTGTTTTGGCAGCTCCCATTCACTTGCTTTGTGAACCCAAAAGAGCACAATTATGTGTGAATAGCCCTTTAAACCTTCTAAATCTGCGGCATGCTCGGGATAGAATATTATTTCAGTAGTATCTTCGCCCCACCCGTTTTTTCCATGAGCGTGTGGTACATCATCAAAATGGTGATATTTTGATTTGATATAGCCGATGGGGTTCACGACATAACTTTCTCGAAGAGTCTTATCATTGCTTTCAACAGGCATAATATCAGTTCACCTCCGGGTACACAAACACGCCGTGCTTATCCAAGTCATACTCCACTTCAAGGAATCTCGTGAGGTATTCCTGATGGATTGCCTTTGGATCCAAGTCTTTGAACAATTTTGGATGGAACCATTTTGCAAGGTATGCAGTGCATATAAAGTGTGTTGGTGTACAAACAAAACCATAAGGAAATATATACACACTTTCATTATTCACCGCAGCCACATCCGTCAATCCTGAACGCTTCATGATTTTGTCTCTTGTTTTTATCAATATAGTTGGATCATCTAAATTATAACCGGGAGATTTTCCACCCTTGACTATAATCTCGGGATTTCGTTTTATCACTTCCTCCGGGTCTATATCTATACTACCAGATAAGTCGCTAAAGATATTATCACCACCAGCATATACAATCATATTGTGACATGGTGTCCCTGCACCTACAGTCTGATACTGCTTATGAGGCAGTTCAAAGTAGACCTTCGGTTTATCCTCTTCCGAGATTTTAGCCACTCCCTCTTCGATCACGTTCGTATATTTCTCATAGAACTCAATGAATTCCTCTGCTTCCTCTCTTTTTTCAAATAGGTATCCCGATTTTCTTACTTCTTCCACATAATATGATGGGTTGTCGCAGTCAAAGCAAATTACTGCGATACTTGGATCTATTTGCTTGAACTTCTCTATAATCTCTTCGTTCCCACCAAATATCAGATCCTTCCCGCCAAGAAAAACAGCATCAGGATTGAGTCTCAATACTGCTTCGTAATCAGGTTCTCTAAACCAACCCGCTGTTGGATAGTCTCCGACATCTGAAAATAATGCCCCATAGTGCGACATTAACCTCTCGCAAACACCAACTACTTCGTCTGTTGCCTTAATTGATCGCATTGTTACGAACATCCCATGGTTGAATACAACTATCCGTTCTATGGGTTCTTTAGCCGTCACTATCCTATCAGCGGAATCAACGACTGTAAGCTCCTTCTCCTTGCCCACAATAATCAACTTAATCTGAATAAAATCCAGCGGGTTTATCTTACCATCGTATTTCGCATCTGCTAACTCCGTCTCGGGTTTCTTACCGAAGAAAATCAGCTTCACGTATGTTAAATCGCGCATGTCAATCGTATCATCTTCATTTGCATTGCCGTAAATCTCTAATGTGCCTGTGTCACTTGCAAGCGCCGGAGATACCAGCAGCATTGTACAAAGTGCTAATCCTATCAATACTACGATTTTCTTCCACGAAGTGTTTTCCGTAAACGCTTTTGCGAAGCAAAAGGGTTTAAGAAAAGCTTTACCAAAAGAACTTTTTTCCTTTTTCATTTTTTTCTTCTTCACCTCAAAAAACCTTCTCTTTTCTCTTTATCCATCTTCTGCTCTTTTTCTCTCATCCCACTATCTCGTTGCGCATCTCAAGTCGGTTCAGCTAGTCGCAGGATATGCAACGTCTATGTCAATATCAACGCCCTGGAATTCTGTCAGGTACTCTTGATATATTGCCTTCGGATCCAAACCCATGAATTGCTCGGGATAGAACCATTTTGCCATGTATGCTACACCCACAAAGCCCGCGGGTCTGGTTGTAATTTCATATGCAATTGCGTAGACTTCGTCATCCTTCACTGCGCTGAGGTTAGCTAATACGGACTGCCCCATGAGCTCATCTCTCTTGGCTTTCAGGTCGTCACGTGAACACCACTTGATCATGATGTCGGGATTCTCTAGAAGCAGCCATTCCGCATCTATTTTTGGATATGACCCCTCTAAATCCTTCGCTATGTTGATTCCGCCTGCCATAGTGCATAACTGATGAAGTACAGAACCTTCAGAAGCTGCTTGGTATTCTTTAGTATACTCCAAATATACTCGTTGCTTATCATCCTCTGAGAGTCCATCTATTCTATCTTTGATTGTATTGAGATGCCCTTGATAGAACTCAATAAACTCGCCTGCTCCCTCTTTCTTATTAAGCATGTATCCTAACTTGTTCATTTCTTTTGCCAATACCTCAGGATCGCTGAACTCCATACGAATGACTATGATGTCAGTGCCCTCCAGTTTATCCTCAAGTTTCGCTGGCGATGGCCATTTTTTACTTGTCAGAACGACATCAGGATTATGTGTGATTAGCGCTTCAATATCCGGACTCCACATACCTCCAACAGATGGCAATTTACTTAGCTCGGGAAAGAAAATTTCATCTTTCGTTATAGCAGAGGAAACGCCAACAACATTTTCCTTTGCGTTCACTATTCGTAGCGCTTCAGCATAGGTCGTAGAAAAAGCGGTTATCCTATCTACGGGCTTTTTCACTGTCACTATCCTATCCGCAGAATCCACAATCGTAAGCTCATTCTCCTTGCCCACAATGATCAGCTTTATCTGAATAAAATCCAGTGGATTTATCTTGCCGTCGTATTTCGCATCTGCTAACTCCGTCTCGGGTTTCTTACCGAAGAATATCAGCTTTACGTAGGTCAGGTCTCGCATGTCAATAGTATCGTCTTCGTTTGCATTGCCGTAAACCTCTAACGTGCCTGCATCACTTGCAAGTGCCGGAGATACCAACAGCATTGTACAAAGTGCTAATCCTATCAATGCTACTATTTTTGTTTTCATTTTTTCTTTTTTTTTTTCACCTCCTAAAACCTTTTCTCCCACAAAGTGTTTTCCATAAACGATTTTGCGAAGCAAAAGGGTTTAAAAAACGCATTACCAAAAGAGCTATCACTTCTTTCCATTTTTTTCACTTCCTATGTTCTTTTTCACCCCTTCTTTATCATCTTATTCTATCCGCTTCTTAATTAAAGCAATACATTACAATTTTAATTTTGACATTATTTATAAACTTTTCTATTTTGCGCGTATAATGTATAACTTCTCGTGTTAATAAGGTTATCTTCAAGCAAGTGATGTTCAAATTATTTACTATTGGAACCCACTTGTGTATCCTCTATATGTCCCTCAATCTCAAGGTATGCCGTTCTCATTTTCGCCTTTTCTTCTCCTGTTGCCTCCCAGTATCCTCTTTTTTCCGCTTCAAATAATCTTTCCATTATTTCAACGGCTGCGAATTTGTTGTTCTCTTCTAACCTCTTTCGCATTTCCTCGTCAAATACAAAACGTTCTGCAATAGAAGACCATATCCAGTTAGGGACGGCATTTGTAGTTGCAGCCAAGCCCAGTGTATTTTCTAAACGGTCCGCGATTTGCTGTGCTCCATGATAGGCATGCTCTAGCATTCCGTCTATCCATTTCGGATTCAGCAATCTTGTTCTTGTCCCTCTCACTATAACGTCTCCAACGTCTTCAGTTTTTATCACCTCTTTTGTAGTATCAGTAATCAACATTGCCGCTTTTTCGCCCTTAACGGTCTCTACAGCCTTTGATAACCCACCAAAGAACTCGAAGTAATGGTCGAGGTCAACTATTTCGTAGTCATGCGAATCTCTGACTTGCGACACCAAATCTATTTTTGCGAGGTTCTTCCTGTACAATGCATCTCTTTTCTGCGCATGAATATGTTCCACGTATAAATGGTTCATAGACTGGATATAGACTTCTGCAAGGTCTTTTTCTTCTTTCCAGATGGAATCCTCGACCAGAGGAAGCATTCTTGTGCCATATTCTCCTGCCTTCGGTCCGTATATTCTTCCACAAGCAATTTTATTTGCCGTTTTTTCGTCTATCATACCTTTTTCAAGCTCTGCTTTCAGCGTTTCAAGGTTTTCAAGCGAGTGTTTCTTGACAAAGTTCATTTCTATTGGTTCATCCAGACTTGTCACAAGCGTAACTGCTTGATTCAGCAGTTGAATGAGGTTTGGGAACATATCACGGAAAAAGCCACAGATATTGAGCAGGCAGTCAATTCGGGGTCTTCCAAGCTCCTCTAAGGGAATAATCTCTAATTTTGGATACCATGAGCCCATTTCTCTGATGATTTTTACGCCCAAATAATGAAGAATCTGCCCAATGGACTCTCCACCGGTTTTTGTCGTTTCAAATCCCCATAGCACGATACCAACACTTTCAGGATATTTACCACCCCTTTCCAGATATCTCTTTATCGTATTCTGTGCTATTTCCGCTCCTCTTTCACAAGATGTCGAGGTTGGTATTCTATTAGGGTCAAATTGATTGATGTTTCTCCCGGTAGGAAGAACTTCTGGTGTTCTTACCACATCACCACCAAGACTTGGCTCGATAAACTCTGTATCCAAGCCACGCAGGCAACTTTTCATCTCATTTGAATTATCAGCATAATTCTCTGCTACTTCTATTCCAAACGCTAAAGTCTTCTTCAAATCCTTTCTTTGCTTACTATCCGCGTTGCTTTTCTTGACAGCACTTTCAATTGATTCTTCAACACAGCATTCTACAAGGTCTGCACATTTCTTGTCTATTTTATCAAGCTCCGAGGCATATTTTTCTTTGTTTCTCAATGCTAAGTCATAATCAATACCCGTTGACTCCGCTATTATTCGGTTGAGTGATTTTATGCCCTCCCTGTCATATCTGAGAATAAATTCGGCGAATTTCTTGAGGTCTTCCTTCTCGTAGCGCTGCCCAACTACGTGCAGTCCTTTTGGTATGATACTTCGTTTCATCTCGCAGAGTTGTTGATGAATATTTGGGATGCTTGCGCCCTCAAATTTCAATTCCTTCGCCTTCTCCAAAATCTTCACTTTCACCTTCTCACTCCTCAAAGGATCTTGCAACACGGCTTCGTGATATTCGTCAATCAAATCCCGCAGCTCAACATAGTCCTCATATAGGTCAGAAGTGGTGTAAGGGGGAGAATTATAGCTGATCATCGTGCCGTAAAGTCGTCTCTTTGCTATGGTTGATTCTGACGTGTTCAACACATGGTAAATGTAAAGATGGGGTATATTTCCAATCAAGATGTCCGGGAAACAACTCGCACTCATTCCTACTTCCTTACCCTTCATAAATTCTGCCAGACCATGAGTTCCAACGTGAAATACTGCATCTGCGCCCCAGACTTCATGCAGCCAGAAATAGAATGCGAGATATTGGTGATGAGGCGGTTTTGTTTTGTCGTGAGCAGCTTTAGCTAAATCCGATTCACCAAGCGGAGGTCTTGCCGGCTGAATTCCAAAGAATACGTTACCCAATTCGATTCCTGGTATTAGGAGATTATTATCAACAGTCATTACCGTTCCCGGAGGCTCTCCCCAATCCGCGATAACATCGTTTTGCACCTCTTCAGGTAGTGCGTGAAAAAATCCGAGATAATCATTTAGATCAATAGAATAACAATTTTCCAGCGTTTCCTCTTCCCTGAACCAGGTACCTGAATTTACAATTGCCCTCTCCTCAAATAAATCATGTAATTCTTTCTCTGGAAGCTCCACTTCATATCCGCTCTCTTTTAAACGTTCCAACAAACGTTTTACAGATTGAAAAACGTCAAGATAAGCCGCTTTTCCTATATTGCCTTCACCTGGTGGATAACCATACACGATAACAGCGATTTTTTTTTCGTTATTTTGCTTCTGCTTCAATCTCAGCCAATTTCTTATTCTGCCAGCAATGCGTTCAACGCGGTCGTCAATCGGTGCGACTTCCTTCGCCTCCACCCCACCAACTATTATATCCTGCATTCCACAGGAAGGTATGGGCTCAATACATCCATCGAGTTCTGGCCAGATCACAGCAGCAATAATCTCGATTGGCGAAAGACCCGTTGGTGATTCTTTCCATTTTTCTACTTCCCGCATGAGCATGGGTGCAGGAGCGAAAATAGGCACATTCAGCTCTTTCAGTAATTCTTTGGTTAAAGCGGGATTTCCACCAAGAGGACCCCCGTTTATCCTGAACCACATCAAATTTATGACTGCATCAACAAGAGGTTTATTATTTCTGAAAAAATAGTGTTTTATCGCTCTTAAATTATGGACTCCATTAGCATAAACAGGAATGACATTGAATTCCTTTAACTCGCTTATGAACGCCTTAACGGTTGACACGCTTTGGTCAAAGTGCATTCCGCCATAGAAAAGAATGCCAATCGTTGAACGCATTTCTTCAAAATCTGATACCTCTATGGATTCTTCTAAGTCCGTGAAATATCCATACTGAGGATGAAAGATGCCATATTCCGGGAATTCCACTGGCTCTTTTGCCTTCGGCAGCTCACACCCAAGATAATCCCTGAGAAGAAATAAAAACAGATTATAATAATTCTCCTTGCCCCCATATCTCCAATATTTGAGCGCTTTTATGTAATTTCCTGCATCTTTTACAGATTTGAATGGTAAAATTTTTCCAGCGGTTTCTACAATATTTTGAACTCGCTCTATCTTTTGCCACAGTTCTTCCGGATTGTCAACTCCAACTTCAGTGGAAGAACTTATTCGAGATGCGATTTTCGTACCTGAGAAAGAACCGAGCCTTGTTATCCCCATTAGCTTGCTCATGGGCCCTACGAGGTTTAAAACGATGTTTTTCTCTCCTTTTAACGCTTCGTAAGAGATTTCACTTGACCTTCCTCCACCCCTTATGTCAATCAAAACGATGTCAGAACTTCGCAAATCCTCCTTTAGGGTCTCACTATCAACCTCTTCTTCATCTATCTGGTTAGGGTAGTATATTTTAAAATCTATATCTAATTCAAAGTCTTCTTTCAACTCATCTATCGCCTCTAAAATGGTTGGAGTTGCGACCGTTGAGATACATGTGATTTTCATTTTTTTCTTCTTTTATCACTTCTTTCCAAAAAATTAAAGGGGGAGTTTTAACTCCCCTTCATTGGTGGATACACGAATACACCCTGCTCATCTAAGTCAATGTCCAGACCCTGGAACCTTGTCAGATATTCCTGATGGATCGCTTGTGGTTCTAAATCACTGAAAACTTCGGGATGGAACCATTTTGCCAGGTAGCATAGACCCACAAAGGGTCTGCATCCACTGGAAGGTAGATAAGTCCAGAGTTGAGAGCTTATTAAGTAGACTTCTCCTTCTTCTACTGCTGCCACTGTTGACAGTCTTCCCATAATCGCCATTCTTACTCCCTCTAACCGCACTGTATTACCGGGATCAAGCCCGTAACCTGTTTCGCCTTGCCATACCGGTCTGATTATAATCTCCGGGTCTTTATACAGCACATCTTCACTACTTACTTCCCCATTTAGACCTTCGTAGATATCCTTACCGCCTGCCGCTGCAATTATGTCGTCATCTGCCACACTACTCTGATATGGTAACCATTCACACTACACTTTTGGTCTATCTTCATCAGAGAACTCACTCGTCTCCTCTTCGATTGGATTCACAATGTCCTCATGCCAGTCAATGAATTCCTCAGCTTCTTCTTTTTTTCCAAAGACATATCCATTCTTTTCTAATTCTTTAGAAAAAGTTTCTGGTTGATTGAAGCAGAAACGAAGCACAGTTACGCCCGCAGCTTCCAGTAGTTTCGTCTCTTCGTCGGCTGTATAACCGTATGGTCCTGCACATGATGGTAGAATAACAACTTCCGGGTCCTGAGCTAATATTATTTCAATATCAGGATTCCAAGGCATATCTCCAACACCTGTTACATCACCGAACTCCGGGAAAAAATCGGGGTCTAAGCTTGATGGCACGCCAACCATTATATCTTTTGAGACCTCCAGTATTCGTAACGCTTCAATATGGTGTGCTAAAGTGCAGACTAATCGTTCTATCGGCTTGCTTACCGTCGCGATTCTATCAGCTCCATCAATGAC